>DASYSM010000020.1:0-14495 GCA_036003325.1 Candidatus Limnocylindrales bacterium | reverse complement strand
CACATCCCGATCATCGTCGGCGGCAACGGCGAGCGGGTGACGGCGGGCTACGCGATCAAGTACGCCGACGAGCTCAACTACGTGTTCATCGACGCGCCGGACGTCGCGGATCGGATGGCAGCCGTCCGCGCTCGCTGTGAGGCCGAGGGTCGCGACCCGGGCACGCTGCGCTTCTCCCTCTATACGCGTGACGAGGGCATGCGCGAACCCGGTCAGGGGCGTGTCGACATCATCGCGGGGTTCGCCGAGATCGGACTCGATCGGCTGGTCTGCTTCCCGGCCCGCTGGGCGCCGACGCTCGAGGCGCAGGACGCATTCGTGGCGGACTGTCGGACCGCCGGAGTGATGGCGGCCGAACCGGTCGCCGAGGGGACGTCGGCCGAACCGGTCGCCGGAGGGACGCCGGCCTAGCCGTCCGCTCGGTCGGCGGCGCTCCCGGCGGGGATCCGGCCGAACCGCCGCAACGGTGCATACCGGAACCACACACGCCCGACGAGCTGTTCGACGGGCACCGGCCCGAACGACCGCGAGTCGATCGGCTCGCCGAACCCGGCCGCGACGGTCTCGGTCATGGTCGCGTCGCCCAGCAGCCACGCTTCGTCGTCGGCAAGCTCGATGAAACCGTCCCGGAACGGGACGCGCTCGCCCGGGCGGCCGGCGACGCGCTTGACCGAGAGCGCCCCATCGACCGGGTCGTGGAAGACCACGACCGCACCGCGCTTCGGCCACCTGACGGTGGTGGGGTCGACGAGCAGCCAGTCACCGGGCTCGATGACCGGTGCCATGCTGGCCTCGACGACGGCGACGCGCCACGGCCCACGGATCCGTGCGCCCAAGGCGGCGGTTCGCTTGGGTGGCTGCACGTGCGTGCCCGAGGGCTTCGCGCCGGGGTCCGAGCGGAAGCTCGGCGACCCCGACGGCCCGGGGTTCAGCCGGGGCGACCGGCGACTCGCGTCTTCTCCGGCCCGCCGGTCGCCTTCCAGGCGGCATCGATCTCGTCGATCATCTCGAGGAGCTTCTTGCCCTCGGCCGGATCGACCGACGCCTTGACCTTCGATGCCTGCTTGGCGGCATTCCAGAAGAGGTCGTGGACGTTCGGCACCTTTTCGGTGTGCTCGGGCTTGAAGTAGTCGTGCCACAGGACGTCGAGATGGTGCTTGACCAGCTCGGCGCGTTCCTCCTTGATCCCGATCGCGCGCGACCGGAATGTCTCGTCGGTGTTGGCCTGGTACTTCTCCATGATCCGGAAGCACGACTCGGCCTCGATGCGGGCCTGCTCGGGGTCATAGACGCCGCACGGCAGGTCGCAATGCGCGTGCGCGGTCAGCTTCGGGGCAAGCCACCGGGACAGTCGATCCATGGGGACTCCTTCGCACTCTGGGCACCTGAGCGAGAGACTACGGTCTCGGAGAGTGTCCTGAAGTTTCGGAGCCGCGTTGACAGGTGTCAAACGTGCTGCGGGAGTGGGAGACGAACGCGCGGCATCTGATGCGAACGGCCCGCCTCGGTCCTGGGTGGCGTCAGCCCTCCGCGGCCGCGTCCTCCGTCGCGGTCGCTTTCCCCGTCGCGGTCGTCGCGGCTGTGGCAGTCGTCGCGGTCGTGCCGGCGGGTTCTGGACGTTGGCGGCGTGCCCCGAGGATCTCGGTGACGATGTAGGCGACGACGACCGCGATGATGATCAGTGGCGCCACCGACAGACCGGCCTGGGTCAGGACCATCGCGAGGATCACCGACGACAGCGGCAGCCTGAGCATGGCCACGGTCGTGGCGGCCATCCCGATCGCGATCATCGCCGTCGCCGAGACGCCCAGCACGTTCGCCGCGACCAGACCGATGACCAGGCCCATGAAGATCGCGGGGAAGGTGGGGCCGCCGCGGAAGCTTGCCAGTGACACGCTCCAGGCGAGCCCCTTGAACAGCAGCAGCGCAAGGAGGGTGCCCACCGAAAGCGTCGGCCCGAGCTGCACGATCTCCCCCATCGCATCCTGGCCCGAGAACAACACCGACTCGGCCGGCTGGCCCGTCACCTGCGCGAAGGCGATGGCCAGCGCGGCGACGACGAGACCGGCGACCGGGATGAGGACCATCGGTCGCGTCATCACGACGTCCTCGGCCTTCCAGGCGAGCTCGAGGATGGCGCGCACCACGATCGCGCCGACGACCCCGAGCACGATCGCCCAGACGAACTCGTTGACCCCCAGCTCCGGCGGCGGCGTCAGCCCGAGCGACCCGAGCGCGTAATCGGATGTGCTCAGCCCCGACAGGTTGCCCATCCCGATGAACACGACCGAGCCGATCCCGGCGGCGGTCAACCCGGGCAGCAGGACCAGGGGCAGCGTCGGACCGCCAAGACCGGCGGCCTCGATGATGATCACGGCCCCGATGACCGGATTGCCGAAGATGGTCGAGATCGCGGCGAAGCTGCCGGCGGCCGCCATGACGAGCTTGACCTGGTCGGGCGCGCCCTTCCGGGCGAGGTCGACCGTCAGCAGGGCAAGCCCGCCACCGAGCGCGATGAGCGGCGCCTCCGGCCCGAGGACCACGCCGAGCCCGATGCCGACGATCGCCGCGAGCATGACGCCGGGCAGCATCGAGGGGAGGGTCGGTGGGCCGGGCGACAACCCCGCAGCGGGGCGATGACCCCCGTGGCCCGGCAGCCGGACGATGGCGTAGGCGATGGGGACGCCGGCGATGCCGAGGATCGGAAGCGGCCACCACACGGGCGTGGCCGAGAAGCCGATGGCCACGGGCAGGTCGAGGTAGACCCACTGCTGCATGTGCACGGTCAGCTCGAGGAACGCCCAGCCTGCGACGGAGACAACGATCCCGATGATCGCGGCCAGGACGAGCACCCCGAGATAGCCGCGGCTTCGGATCAGGGCGCCTGGGTCGATCGGGCGGTCGGTGGTGGCGGTCACGCGCTCTCCGGGCGACGGGTCTGGCGGGCCGGCGTCAGCGGTAGTACGACTCCACGCGGTCGCGATTGCCCAGGAAGCCTCCGCCATAGGTGGCGATGTCGCCCATGAACGCGAAGAAGATGAACAGCCAGCCGATCAGGCTGAAGCCGCTCGGGGTCCAGAACACGACGACCATCAACAGCGTCCACGGCAGGAACAGGAATCCGAGCAGCGGGAGGATCGTGTTCGGTCCGAAGACGGTGCTCCATCGGGCGGCATCGGTCAGCCACCAGCCAAGGGCGATGAACCTGGGCAGGATGAACCCGAAGATGGCGATCAGGCAGTTCACAGACGTCCTCCCTCGCGACGCCTGATGCAGGCGTGCTCCATGTCGAGCATGGGCCACGCCGGCACGCTTGACAACCGTGCGTTCCGCGCCCGATGGGCCGGGTATCATCGGCCGGATGACTGAGCGAGGGCTGCCCAGCATGGACGGTGCCCCGGCTTGTCCGTTCGTCGCGTTCGGGGACGACCGCGATGGCCGGTCGACGAGCCCCGACCACCGCCATCGATGCTTCGCCGAGTCGCCACCCGCGCCGCGCGCGCTCGCGCACCAGGAGGCCTATTGCCTGTCGAGCGCGTTCCCGGTCTGTCCGGTCTTCCAGGAATGGGCCCGGCGCGAGGCGGCCCACGCACGCGGGGGAGGGGAACGGCCCGAGACGGCCCCGACAGCGGTCCCGATGGCGGCGGCGGCCGCCGAAGGCGCCTCCACCACGGGTGACCTCGAGCACGACGCGCCGCGAACCAGCGAGCCGGCCTCGACCACCGAGGGGCCGGGGGAGCCCATCCGTCGCAATCCACCGCGCGACTGGGCGGCGCCTCCGCCGTGGGCGACCGGAGCCGCGGCCGCGTCACGGGCGGGAACCGGCGCACCGTCGCCAGATGTCGCGAGCGAGTTCCTCGCGGCACGTGCCGTCGAGGGCCAGGGCTTGGCGGGCAGCCCGGCCGACCGCCTGGCGGGAGGACCGGCCCCATCGTCGAGCGGATCGCAGGGCGCTGGTCCCGGCGCTGCTGCGCTCGCAGCTGGTGCGGGGACGATCGTCGGCGCCGGCGCGGCATCCGGCGCAGGAGCCGGCGGGACCGGGAGCGCTGCGTCGGGCGGGTGGTCGGCGTCGGCGGCGGGCTCGTCGGCGACGGCTCCGCACGACGACCTGGCGGGCCTCGTCCAGCCCCGTGGCTCGTCCGCCGGTGCGGCGGAAGCCCAGGCGGACCAATCCGCGCCTCCGTCCAGGTCTGCGGCCGACGGCTATCCGCCGTCGACGCTGACCGGCGGTCGGCCGTCCGTCAGCTCGACCCGACCGCGCGGCGACGCGATCCCCGGACCGTCATGGGAGCGGATGCGCCGCTACGAGGCCTATCCGGAGATCAAGACCCGGTCGGGCGTGCCCGGATTGCCACGTTTCGCGGTCCTCGTCGGTGCCCTGGCCGTCGCGGCCCTCGCGCTGTTCATGCTGCCGGCCCTGCTCGGGTTCGGTGGCGGCGGGACGGCCAGCCCGAGCCCGAGCGCCAGCGCTGCGCGCCCATCGGCCAGCGTGGGTCCGACCGTGCGTCCCGAGCCGACGCCCCTGGTCTATGTCATCAAGCAGGGCGACAACCTGCTGAAGGTGGCGAAGAAGTTCAACGTGACCCTCGAGGACCTGCTGGCCGCCAACAAGGACACCATCACCAACCCGGACAAGATCGCCATCGGCGACACGATCATCATCCCGACGCCGCCACCGGGGTCCGGCGCGTCGAAGGCTCCGGCGGCGTCGGCGTCCGCGTCGCCGTAGCGTCGATCGTCGGGCGGGTCGGCCGGGCGGGTCGGCCGGGCGGTTCCGCCGGGCCTCGTTCGCCTAGCGGGGCGCGATGTTGATGGCGGTGATCTTGCCGGCCTCGACGCGGAAGGTCGCATCGATGTGCTGGCTCTGCGCGCCAGGCCGGACCACGAGCAGGTCCGCCTCCCAGGTGTTGCCGGTGTCGCGGATCTCGCCGGGGATCATCCGCAGGCCCTGATCCCCGCGCAGGAACCAGCCACCGACGCGCTCGACGCCGCGCAGGGTCTGCACGCTGTCGCCGACATGGACGCGCATCTCGGTCTTCTCGTCCATGAGCGCGACCGCGGCCTCGCGATCGCCGCCGTTCAGCTTCTCGAAGAAGTCTTCCATCGTCTCGACAGCACCCATTCGCGGAGTGTACCGTCGGCCGCCCATGGGTGCCCGGACGACGCTGACCGACGCGTGGCCGCTGTTCGGCCTCCGGCTGCGCACCGACCGGCTCGTGCTGCGCCTGCCGGGCGACGGCGACCTGGTCCGTCTCCTCACCCTCGCCAGGGAAGGCATCCATGAGCCCGGGACGATGCCGTTCGGGGTCGCCTGGTCGACCCTCCCGAGCCCGGCCTTCGATCGCGGCTTCATGCAGCACCACTGGGGCACGCGCGGCACGTGGTCGCCCGACCGCTGGTTCCTCAACCTGATCGTCGAATGGCACGGCGACGCGATCGGTTCGCAGTCGATCGACGCCGCCGACTTCGCGGCCGAGCGGACGATCCACACGGGATCGTGGCTCGGCCGGGCGTTCCAGGGCCGCGGGTTCGGCAAGGAGATGCGGGCCGCGGTCCTCGGCTTCGGCTTCGATGGGCTCGGGGCGCGGCTGGCGCTGACCGAGGCGTTCCTCGACAACGCCGCCTCGAACGGCGTGTCCCGGTCGCTGGGCTACGAGCCGAGCGGGTTCGGGTCGCTGGCGCCCGAGGGGGTCGCGCGGACGACGCAGCTGTTCCGGATGACGGCCGACGGCTGGCGGTCGCGGCCGCGGCCGGCCCTCACGATCGAAGGGCTCGAGGGATGCCGCGACATGTTCGGAGCCTGAGGTGGCGCGCGGTGGGCCGGCTGCGGGCGGGCGTGGCGCAGGACTCCGGGCGGCGCGGGCCCCCGGGCTCCGGCTCCCCCCGGCCGGGGCTCCGGGCTCCCCTGGCCCCGGGCTCCTCGGGCCCCGCGCCCTCGGGCCCCGCGCCCGGCCGTCGGCTGACAGGCGACGAAACGAACGCGACGAGTCCTCGACCGCCCTGAACGGCGGTCTCGGCCCTGACGCCGTTGCCTGACAGGCGACGGAACGTCGTCAACGCGACGGGGCGCGACCGGCGCCCGCCGTCCGACGAAGATCTGTTGCCTGACAGGCGACGGGACATCGTCCACGCGACGCAGAGTGATGGGCGCCCGACGTCCGACCAGGATCTGTTGCCTGACAGGCGACGGAACGTCGTCGACGCGACGCAGAGTGACCGGCGCCCGCCGTCCGACGAGGATCCGTTGCCTCGTACGCGAGGGTCGGGGGGGCGCCATGACGGTGGCGCCATGTCGAGTCCCGAGATGCCGGCCTGACGACCCATCCCTTGCATGACGGGCGACCGCCGAGGCCGGACCTGCCCCATGGGCCGGCCCGCTAGAACCCGCCGCCCGCGCCGCCTCCGCCACCGCCCGACCCGCCGCCGCCGAACCCCCCGCCGCCGCCACCGCCCGACGAGGCAGGCGAATTGCCGATGGTCCCGAGCGCCGACATCATCCCGCCGACGTCGGGGATCCCGGAGTCGGAGAAGAGGCTCGAGCCGCTGCCACCGGCGCCGCTGCCGACGAACGGCGTGCCGCTCGAGGTCTGGTACCAGTACGGGAAGTAGGGGACCCCACCGGCCGAGGTCCGGCCCTCCCGGACGTCCTCCAGGCTCCGTGACAGCACGCCTTCGATGTCGCCCTGGAGACCGAGGGCCGTGCCCCACACGACCGCCTGGTCGGGCGTGTCGAGCCAGCTGAGGCCGGCCTCGTCGACGACCTGCTGCATCGAGCGCGCCTGGGCCATCGTCTTCTGGAGCGTTCGCCGGTAGGCCGCGAGCATCGCCCGGACCATCGCGCCCGACATCGTGACCGCCGGCATGGCCTGGGCGACGATGACGACGACGATCCCGCCGGCGATCGCCGCGCCGCCGAGCAGCGTCAGCCCCGACAGCGGGATGTTGAGGCCGAGGATGAGCGCGACCACGCCGCCGACGATGGCCAGGACACCGCGACCCGTCCAGCGGGCGACGACCTTGCTCGGTCGCTCGCCGAACCAGCCGCGGTCGACGACATGGTTCTCGAGCGCCTTGTCGAAATCGGGCACCTCCGAGCCGAACTTGGGCAGGTCCTCGGGGGTGATGAACCCCGCGTCCTCCCCGACGCCGAGCGTCTCGAGGCGCCTGAGCGCGAGCTGCTCGGCCGGGCCGATCGGGCGCCGGGCGTTGCGCTGACGCTGTGCCTCGACGTCGGCGTCGCCCTTGGCCGGGCTGGTGTCGATCCCGACCTTGTGTCCACCGATCCCGAGCAGGCCTCCGGCGTCCTCGCGGAACGCGATCAGGCCTCGGGACGCGAGATCGAGCATCGCCGTCGTCAGCGCCCGGCGCGACGTCGAGCCATCCATGATCATCGCCCCCGACGCGGCGGTCAGGTCGGGTGGTGGGGCCGGCATCAGGACCGACGGGTCGTCGAGGTAGACCGGGTCCTTGCCGAACCGTCGCCAGTGGAACAGCGCCCAACCGGACAGACCGAGGAAGACGACCGACCCGCCGACCAGCCCGACGACGGCGTTGATCTGGCGCGAGCGCTGGAGGTCGTCCGCATGCTGGGGCGTGGCTGCGGCATCGACCTTGTCGAGCGCGGCCGCGAGCGCGCCGTCGAAGTCGGCGTCCGACAGGTAGGGCAGCATGTCGTTCTCGAAGATGGCCTGACGTTCCTCGTTCGACAGGTAGGCCGCCTCGAAGCCTGGTCCGGCGTACAGCTGGACCTGGCCATGCTGCAGGTTCGGCTGCATGTCGAAGAAGATGACGAGCCCGTCGTTGATCCCGGCCCGCCCGACGCCCCACTGGTCCATCAGCGCGCGGGCCTTGGCCTCGGTCTCGTCGGTCGTCGGGTACTCGCCGCTGTCCTGCGTGTAGACCACGACCTCGGAGCCGGTCCGCGCCTCGATGGCGTCGATGGTCGCCTCGGCGTCCGCGATCGCACCGGGCGACAGGATGCCGGCGTAGTCGTACACGGCGCGGTCGTTCTCGGGCGGCGGGAACGGCGGACCCGGCGGCGGCCCGGCGGCGATGACCGGGCCGATGGCGACCAGGAGCAGCCAGGCGAGCGCGCCGGCGATGGCGAGCGGCGGACGGCGTCGATGCATGCCCATCATCCTGAGGCTCACGTCAGGAGCGTGCGCGGCGCGCGAGACGGATCCCGCCATCCGGCTCGAGCAGGACCTGTGCGGCGAGCGGCCGGCCGTTGTACGTCGAGCCGAGTGATGCCCCGTATGCGCCCGCGTCGCTGATGGCCACGAGGTCGCCGCGCCGGAGCGGCGGCAGATCGTGGAGGCCGAGCGCATCGGTCGATTCGCAGATCGGTCCGTCGACCCGGGTCGGCGCGGTCGCCGCCGCGGGCCCGTCGGCCGCGGGCTCGTCGGCCGCGGGCTCGTCTGCCGCCACCGCGCGGCCGAGCGAGGTGAGCGCGACGATCGGATGGCGCGCGCCGTACAGCGCCGGTCGGATGAGCTCGGTCATCCCGGCGTCGATGACGACCTGCCGACCGCCCCGGTCGCGCACGTGGAGCACGCTCGCGATGAGCCAGCCAGACCGCGCCACGAGCGCACGCCCGGGCTCGATCGCCAGCCGGCGTGGTCGCCGGTCGTCGGGGACGCCATCGAGCAGGGCGGGCATCTCGCGCGCGAAACGCTCCGGTCCGGGGGCCGGCTCGTCGAGCGGCAGGACCGGGAACCCGCCGCCGACGTCGAGCGTGTCGAACGTGGGCAGGCCCCCTCGGAGCAGAGCCACGACCGCGAGGCCGCGCCGGACCGCATCCCGCCAGGCATCGACGGCACGGAGCTGCGAACCCACATGCAGGTGGACGCCGCGCGGCCGGACCGCGCCGCCGGCATGGTCCGATAGCCACTCGACGAGGCCGGTCGCCTCGGTCTCGGTCAGCCCGAACTTCGAGCCGCCATGACCGACGTCGAGGCCCGGGATCGTCTCGGGCGTCACGTCCGGGTTGAGCCGGATCAGGACGTCGAGCGCCGGTCGACCGCCTCGCCCGAGACCCGCCCGGCGCGCCATCCTCGTGACGGCCTCCGCTTCGTCGGCCGACTCGAGCGCGACCCACGCCAGCGGTACGCTGCCCACGGCGGTCGCCCTGACCGCCGCCCGCAGGTCCGCGTCGGTCTTGCCGATGCCTTCCAGGCTGATCCGGCCGTTCGGCACGCCCGCCTTGCGCGCGATCGCCCATTCGCCGCGCGACACGACGTTCGCGCCGAACCCGCGCGACGTGACCGCCGCGACGACGCCCGGCACGTCATTGGCCTTGACCGAATACTGACGGACCCACGGATAGGGGAACGCGTCGCGGACCGCTGCCGCGGCCGCGTCGAGCGCCGCGAGGTCGGTGACGAAGAGGGGCGTGCCGTGCCGATCTGCCGCCACACGCAGACGATCGGCGACCGGCGGGACGCCGATCGCGCGCGCGTCAGTCGGGGATGACAAGCCGAACGACCGTACTGACGAGGCTCAGCACGACCGCGCCGATGATGGCCGCCACGATGGTGTCCGCCGTGAGCAGGTCGGGCGGGAAGTCGCCGACGGTGAGGTCGAACCCGGTCGTGTTGGCGATGACGGCCGTCAGCAGCAGCAGGCCGGCATTGATGACGAAACCGATGAGGCCCATCGTCATGAACGAGATCGGCAGCGCGAGGGTCCGCACGATCGGCCCGATGAAGGCGTTGACCAGACCGAAGATGACGGCCAGGACGAGCAGCCCGACCAGCTCACCCTCATAGCTGATCATGTCGAAGCCGGTGTATGTCGGCAGGACCTGGGTCAGGACGAAGAACGCGATCGCGGTGATGACCGTGCTGACGACGAAGCCTCTCAACGTCCTGCCTCCGGCTACTGGGCGACGGTTGCGACCGGGATCGTGACGATCCCCGAGGAGCCGATCCGGTGAGAGGGTCGCGCAGGGAGGTCATCCCGGTCAAGAAGTGCGCGGGTCACCGGGGTCACCTGGCGACGCCCCGCTCCAGCCCGGCCTTGATGGCGGGCCACTCCTCGGTGGTGATGCTGAAGTACGCCGAGTGACGGACCGAGCCGTCGGGCATGATCATGTGGTTCCGGAAGACGCCTTCGAAGGTGGCGCCGATCCCGACCAGCGCGTTGCGCGACCGCTCGTTGCGCGCATGCGTCTTGAACTCGACCCGGTTGGCGCCGAGCGTCTCGAAGGCGTGGGTCAGCTGGAGCAGCTTCGCCTCGCGGTTGGCGCCGGTCCGCTGGTAGGCGACCCCGACCCACGTCCAGCCGATCTCCAGCCGGCGATGCTCGGGCACGATCGACAGGAACCGGCTGCTGCCGATCGCCCGGCCGCTGGCCAGATCGATCGTCGCGAACGGCCGTTCCGTGCCGGCGGCCTGGTTGGCGAGCGCCATCTCGACCCAGCGCTCGAGGCCCGGCTCGTCCTGCTCGCCCATGATCGTCCAGCGCCACAGGGCGGGGTCGAACGCGACCAGGCGCAGATCCGCGAGGTGGTCGGGCCGGAGCGGCTCGAGGCGGACGCGTCGGCCCTCGAGCACGACGGGTTCGACCCAGGTCTGCGTCGGCATGGACCGATGGTAGCGGGCGCCAGTCCCTAGAATCGCGGGATGACCGACTTTTCCGCACGCGTCGACGCCTTCCTGGCCGAGACGTTCCGGCTCAACCCGACCTTCGCAACGAGCATCGGTGAGCACAGCCACGACGACCGCTGGCCCGACCTGTCGGTCGCCGGCCGCGCCGAACGGCTGGCCGCGACTGAACGCTGGCTGGCCGAATTCGGTGCGATGACGGAGCTGACCGGCGACGAGGCGATCGATCGCGACCTGCTGGTCGGCGAGCTCGAGGCGAGCCGGTTCGCCGAGACGGACCTGCGCCAGGACGCCTGGGACCCACTCGAGTGGGTCTATCTCGTCGGCGACGGGCTGTTCACCCTCAACGCACGTGGATTCGCGCCGCTCGCGGATCGCCTCGCCTCGACGGCCGGCCGGCTGGAAGGCCTGCCTGCGGTCATCGAGGCCGCGACCGCGACGCTCGTCGGGGCGTCCGGTCGTCCGGTCGGTCGCTTCCAGACCGAGACCGCGCTCAAGCAGCTGCCGGGGATCGATGAGCTCATCGCCGATGCCCTGAGCGCCGCGGAGGCCGCCGCCCCGACCGACCCGGCGGTCGCGGCCGTGCTGCCACGCCTGATCGCGGCGGCGACGGTCGCGCGGGCCGCCCTCGACGCATTCGAGCACCACCTGCGCGAGGTCGTCCTTGCGGCGAGCTCCGGGGAGGGGCGTCTCGGCCCGGACCTGTTCGCGGCCAAGATGCGTCACACGATGCGCTCGGAGACCCTGACGCCGGAGCGGATCCTGGCCGCCGCGGAACGGGAGTTCGGCGCTGTCCGGGCGGAGATGGTCCGCCTCGCCCGCGACCTGTGGCCGACCTGGCGCGGCGAGGAACCGGTCCCCGACGATGAGGGCGCGCTCGTCCGCGGCGTGCTCGACGCCGTGGCCTACGACCACCCGGAGGCCGCCGATCTGCTCGATTTCTGTCGCGCCGAGAACGCCCGGATCGAGGCCTTCTGCGCCGAGAACGACCTGATCGGCCTCACCGATGAGCCGCTCGAGATCCAGTGGACGCCGGTCTTCCTGCGCGCATTCGGCGGCGCGATGCTGTCCTCGCCAGGTCCGCTCGACAAGGGTCAGAAGGCGTTCTTCGCGATCACCCCGATGCCCGACGACTGGGACGAGGAGCGCCGCGAATCCAGCCTGCGCGAGGACAACGACCGGATGCTCCGCCTGCTGACGATCCACGAGGCGGTCCCGGGGCACTACCTCCAGGGCGTCTACGCCAACCGCTGCCCGTCGCTCGTCCGCGCGGTCTTCGCCAGCGGCCTGTTCGCCGAGGGCTGGGCCGTCTACGTGACCCAGGTGATGATGGATGTCGGCTACGGCGCCGACGACCCGGCGTTGATGCTGACCCACTGGAAGTTCTACCTGCGCTCGATCACCAACGCGATCATCGACGCCAGGATCCACACCGCCGGGATGACCGAAGCCGAGGCAGTCGAGCTGATGGTCGAGGGTGGCTTCCAGGAGGAGGCCGAGGCGCGCGCCAAGTTCGACCGGGCCCGCCTGTCGTCGACCCAGCTGTCGACCTACTTCGCCGGCTCGCTCGAGATGTGGGCGATCGAGGACGAGGTCCGCCGGCGGGCCGCGATCGCCTCGGGCGACGCGCGTGGCGCCGACGCGGTCCCGACGCCGCGCGTCGTGGGGGGCTACGGCCAGACGCCCGGCTTTCGCTACCGGCCGCACCTCGAGTCGGTGATCGCCCATGGGTCGCCCCCGACGTCACTCCTGCGGCGGATCCTGCTCGGGTAGGCGCGCGGAGGGCACGCGCGGGCGACGGGTCCGCGATCGGGTCGGGCGCGGCGCGGCGGGTGGAGCGAGGGCCGCCCGCAGCCGATCGATCCGGTAGCCCGCGGTCTCGGCCGCCTCCGCCAGCCGGGCGGCCACGGCCGCGCTCGATGTCCGGCGTACGGTCGCCACGCCGTCGATCACGTCGAGTCGGACGGCCCAGGCGAGGAGCTCCCGCAGCCGGTCGCGATCGATGTACTCGACGTCTTCCCAGGTGTTGACGCCGATCGCGACGCGGATCATCTCGAGCGACAGCCACGCCTCGAGGAGCTGCGCCGCCGCCACGCCCGGCGAGCCACGCATCGCGGATGGGCGGGGCAGGGCGAGGAGGACCCGGACCTCGTCCGTGACGGCCCACGCCTCGCCCTCGCCGAAACCGGTGTCGTGCAGGCCGCCGACCAGCGCCGTCGGCAGGCGAAGCTCGTCGTACCAGGCCAGGCTGGTCGCCGCGACCGGCGCGCCGGGCGCCAGGGCGCCGACCTGGCTCAGCGCCAGCCAGGCGAGCAAGGCGGCCCGATCACGCCGATCGAGCCCATGGCGGCCCTCCGGCGCCGACTCGCTCTCGTCGGGATCGAGCGGGATCCCGGACGCCAGCGCCGCCGCGACCGCGGCGAGATCGGCGTCCTCCTCCGACACGGCCATCCCCACGAACGCCCGTTCGGCACGCTCACGGAAGTCGGTTGCGATCGCGGTCGGATCGCCGTCGACGCCGGTCGCCGAGGCGATCGCCCGCAGGAACGCGATGTGGCGGCGCTCGAGATCGCGCAACTGGGTCTTCGTCGCGACGCCATCCATGACCGAGACGGTCAGCCCGTCGGCGAACAGCGCCCGGAACGGGGCATGGACGGGCTCCAGCTGGAGCTCGCGCAGCGATTCCTCGAGTGATGCGACCCCGGCACCCCGCAGCCGGGCCGCCAATCGCCCCCACTGGCCGGCGACGCCATCCCAGACCTCGCGGAACTCCCAGAAGACGTTCGTCCCGTACGCGTCGAGCGAGACCGTGAGGCCCTCCTCCCAGAGCTCGCGGCACGAGCGGATGAACTCGAGCCCGGTCCGCGCGTCACGGAAGATCGTGTACGCCCCGGGCTCGTCGGGCAGGCCCAGGCCCTCGGCCAGCGAGCGCCGCACCTGACGCTTGGTGCCGTCCGCATCCTTGAGCGCGAAGCTCGCCGACTGCCGGATCCGCCCGCCGGTCGAGGCGAAGCGCGTGTGATAGATGACCAGGGAGCGCTCGCGGCCCGACCCGTTCGAGTAGGCGATGACCGATTCGTCGACGGTCCCGGCCGGTGTCACCAGGTCGTACAGCAGGAAGTCGCTCGCCTCGGCGAACCAGGCCCGGCGGTGGAGGAGCGGGAAGATCTCGCGCTCGTGACGCTCGACCAGCCACGGATCGGGCCGCTCGTCGAGGGTCGCCCGACGGAACTCCATCCCGTACTTCTCGCCGAAGCCCTGGACCTGGCCGTGCCCGAGCATCGGCAGACCGGGCAGCGTCGCCAGGACCGTCGCGACGCCGAAGTACTTGTCGCCCTTGCCGAACTGCTCGAGCGCCGTCTTCTCGTCGGGGTTGCTCATGAAGTTGACGTACCGCTTGAGGATCTCGGGGTCGAACTCGATGGTCTCCCTGATCACCTTGCGGTAGCCCGCGCCGTCCTCGTCGCGGAGCATGTGCATGAACGCGCTGTTGTAGACGCGGTGCATCCCGAGCGTCCGGACGAAGTAGCCCTCGAGGAGCCAGAACGCCTCGGCGAGCAGGAGCGTGTCGGGGACCTCGGCGGCGACCCGGTCGACGACGTCGCGCCAGAACTCCACCGGCATCGCGCGATCGAACTCCGCCTGGGTCAGCGTCCCCCACTCGGCCCGCGAAGGGATCGCGCCGCCGCCCTCGCCGGGCGCCGGGAACCACAGCCGCCGGACGTGCTTCCGCGCGAGCACCATCGCGGCGTCGAACCGGATGACCGGGAAGCGCCTTGCGACGTCGAGGATGGTCCGGATCACGACCTCGCGGACGTCGGCCTGGAGGAAGTCGAGCTGCGCGGTGTCGTTCCAGGGGAAGCTCGTCCCGTCGTTGCCGTGGTAGATGTA
>DASYSM010000019.1:0-21994 GCA_036003325.1 Candidatus Limnocylindrales bacterium | reverse complement strand
GATCGTGAACCCAGCCACCGGGACGGCCATCGCGACGGCCCCGCTCGGCGGGAAGGCCGACGTCGACAGGGCGGTCGAGGCGGCGCGGGCCGCGTTCGAGGCCCCGAAGGGCTGGTCGAGCTGGGCCGCGGGCAAGCGCGGCCGCACGCTCGCAAAGCTCGCCGCGCTGGTCAAGGACCACACCGAGGAGCTTGCGCAGCTGGAGAGTCGCAACACCGGCAAGCCGATCACCAGCGCCCGCGGCGAGGTCATCGGCGCGAGCCTCGTCTTCGACTACTACGCCGGCGCTGCGAACAAGATCTTCGGCCAGACCATCCCCGTCTCGAAGCCCGGCCTCGACATCACCCTGAAGGAGCCGATCGGCGTCGTCGGGCTCATCGTCCCGTGGAACTTCCCACTGCTCATGGCGAGCTGGAAGCTGGGGCCCGCGCTCGCAGCCGGCAACACCGCGATCCTGAAGCCGGCGAGCCTCTCGCCGATGACCGCGCTCCGCGTCGGCCAGCTCGCCCTCGAGGCGGGCTTCCCGCCGGGCGTGATCAATGTCGTGACGGGTCCCGGCGGGACCGCCGGCGCGGCGATCGCGGCGCATCCGGGGATCGGCAAGGTCGCCTTCACGGGCGAGACGACGACGGGCCAGGAGATCATGCGTCTCGCCTCGACCAACGTGAAGAAGATCAGCCTCGAGCTCGGCGGGAAGTCGCCGAACATCGTCTATGCCGACGCCGACATCGAGCGCTTCGCGACCGAGAGCCCCTACTCCGTCTTCGACAACTGCGGCCAGGACTGCTGCGCCCGCTCCCGGATCTTCGTCGAGCGCTCGGTCCACGAGCGGGTCGTGGAGCTCTTCGTCGAGGCGACGAAGAAGGTGAAGGTCGGCGATCCCGCGGACGACGCGACCGAGGTCGGCTCGCTCGTGTCGTTCAAGCAGCGCGACCGCGTGAAGGACTACATCGAGATCGGGCTCGGCGAGGGCGCGAACCTCGTGGTCGGCGGCGTAGCGCCGGAGGATGCGGGCCTGCGGGACGGCGCGTTCCTCATGCCGGCCGTCTTCGACGCCGTCTCGAACGACATGCGTGTCGCGAAGGAGGAGATCTTCGGCCCGGTCGTGACGGTCATCCCGTTCGACACGGAGGCCGAGGCGATCCGCCTCGCGAACGCCACGCCCTACGGGCTCTCGGGCTCCGTCTGGAGCCGCGACATCGGCAAGGCGCTGCGCACGGCGAAGGGGATCCAGGCCGGCGTCCTGAGCGTAAACAGCAATAGCTCGGTGCACACCGAGGCGCCGTTCGGCGGCTACAAGATGTCGGGGATCGGGCGCGAGCTCGGCATGTCAGCGCTTGACCTCTACACCGAAACGAAGAACGTCTTCATCGATCTGAGCTGAGAACGGGGCGGCGTGCGGGCGCGGCGCGGCGCGGCGGCGCGGGGCGGGGGCGGGCGCGCCGGCGCGGCGCGACGAGCGGGGCGTGTGCGGCGGGCGGATGGGGCGGGCGCGCGGGACGGGTGCGTGGCGGCGCGGTGCAGCGGGCGGGCGCGGCGAGCCGGGCGTGGCGGCTGGCGGACGGGACGGGTTGCGGCGCGGCGCGGGGCCCCGGGCGCGGCGCGCCGCCCCGCGCGGACCTGCCGTGGCGCCCTTTCTTGTCAAATGCTCCTCAGGCGGGCATTCGCCACCGAATCGTCGCCAAATGTGTCGAGTTGCGAGGCATCTGCCGGAAACGAGGGTCGCGATCGCGTGATCCACGCTCAGCGCGGGCTGCGGACGCGGGACCGCCGCCGCCAAGTGCTCGGGTGGCGTGCATCTGACAGTTCTGGGCCGCTGGTGGCGGCGCGTGCGAGTCATCCCGCAGAGGCCGCGCGGGCCGCGCTGGGCGTGCCGCGGTCCCCCTGGGGGCCGCGCGCCGACCGCGCTGGGCGTGCCAAGGGCCGACCTGAGCAACGGGCCCCGCCACGAGACCCCGCCGCGGCCCGCGCCGGGCGTGCCGCCGTCCCTGGGGGCCCCGGGCGTGCCGCGGTCCCCCTGGGGGCCGGGCGTGCCGGGTCCTCCTGGGGGCGACCCGCCGGGCTCCTTACCGGCCGATGACGACCTCCGGCCACGGAACGTCCGGTCGACGCTTGCCGAGCCAGTCGCGCAGCGCCCACATGGTGGTCCGGAAGGCGATCCCTGACCACGGGATGTCTTCGGGGGCGAAGGCCGTGATCTCGGTCGCCTCGGGGGTCGGCGCCGCGGCCCCGCCGACGATCCGCGCTTCGAACGCGATCGTCACGACGCTCGCCTCGAGCCGCGAATACAACCCGACGATCTCGCCAGGTTCGACCAGCAGGCCGGTCTCCTCGAAGGTCTCGCGGATGGCCGCCTGGTGGACGGTCTCGTCGACCTCGAGGAAGCCACCGGGCTGCGCCCACGACCCCTTTCCGGGTTCGATGCCGCGCCGGATGAGGACGATCTCGCCCGCATCGGTGATCGGGAAGGTGGTGACCACGAGGCGCGGGTTGACATAGGCGATATGCCCGCAGGTCGCGCACTGGAGCCGGTCGCGGTCCTCGCCGTCGATCGCGCCGAAGACCAGCGGCGATCCGCAGCGCGAGCAGAACTTGAGCGATTCGGCCAGCCAGGCCGGCACACCCCTGCCCGACGGCAGGTCGGTCGACCGACCGTCCGGGCCGCGCTCGAAGCGTTCGTCCATCACCGGCCCACCGGCCGCGTCACGCGGCGATGACCAGCAGCGCGGCGACCACGAGGGCGGTCAGACCGATGATGCTGACCGCCACCCACGCGAGCCGGAACAGGCCCTTCGTCCGGTCGACCGGCATCCACGCCCAGGCCGAGCGCCAGATCCGCAGCACCGCGTCGGCCGTGGTGACCACCAGCAGCGGCGCCGCGATGATCACGCACAGCTTGACCAGCGGGCTTCCGAGCCCGGCCCCGAGCTCGAGCGCCGAGATCGCGATCGCGCCGCAGACCAGCACGATCACGCTCAGGTTGATGTAGTACGGCTGGAGAGGCGTCGGCGCGACTTCCGGGACGGAGCGTGGTGGCAGACCCTGCAGGCTTGGCGGGAGCGTCGTTGCCGACCTCGGCAACGCCTGCCGATCGAGGACCGGCATCCCGGGCTCCCAGCGCTCGTCGTCCATCGCACCCGAGTGTACCGGGACTTCCCGAGGCACCCGGCGGGCCGACCTAGACCGTCCGCGCCTCGTCGGCGTCGACCTCGTCGACGGCGACCTCGCAGGTGGGGCAGTACCAGCGCGTCTCGAGCGGAGTGCCACACCGGCCGTGGCGGATCGGCTCATGCCCCTCCCCGACCCGCCGCGCGCCCCAGTCGGCGAGCAGGCGGAGCGCCGAGGCAAGGTCGTGCCCGTCGGCTGTCAGCGCGTACGACATCCGCGGCGGGCGCTCCTGGTATGGCGTCGCGACCACGATCCGCTCGCGTTCGAGCCGGCGGAGGCGGTCGGCCAGGATGTTCGGGGCGATGCCGGGCACCACCTCGCCGAGCTCGTTGAACCGGCGCGGGCCGGCCAGCAGGGCCTCGACCAGCAGCAGGCTCCAGCGATCGCCGACCCGCTCGAGGGCGGCTTCGAGGGGTGAGGGCTCGTGCTCGCGCATCGGCTCGATGGTAGGTGCGGGTTCGGGGCTTGTCACGGTGTCCAGTCGGTAGTAGATTGCAAGTCACAAGTCTATCGCATCCCACACACGAAACCGGAGACCACCAACGCACATGACCGCCATCGAAGAGATCCAGACCGCCGTCTCCACCCTCGCCGAGCGCGTCGGCCCATCGATCGTCGGGATCGGCCGCGGCACCCGCGGCTCCGGCGTCGTCATCGCCGACGGCAAGGTCCTGACCAATGCCCACAACCTCCGCGGCGATGAGGTCACCGTGACCTTCGCCGACGGCCGCCAGACCCGCGGGACGGTCGCCGGCTGGGACGGTGACGGTGACCTCGCGGTCATCGACGTCGACACCGCCGGTGCCGCCGCACTCGAGTGGGGCGAGGGCGAGGCGCTCAGCGTCGGCACCGCGGTGTTCGGCGCGGGTGCCAGCCACGGCGGCGGGACGCGCGTGACCTTCGGGCTGGTGTCCGCGGTCGCGCGGGCATTCCGCGGCCCGGGGGGCCGGCGCATCGACGGCAGCGTCGAGCACACCGCTCCCCTCGCCCCGGGCTCCTCGGGTGGCGCGCTCCTCGACGCCGGCGGCCACCTCGTCGGGCTGAACACCAACCGGATCGGCGAGGGCTTCTACCTGGCGCTCCCTGTGGACGCCGCGCTGCGCGGCCGGATCGACGCGCTCGGGCGGGGCGAGTCGCCGCAGCGACCGCGCCTCGGCGTCGCCGTCGCGCCGAACCACGTCGCGCGTCGGATGCGCCGTTCGGTCGGCCTCCCGGAGCGTGACGGCATCCTCGTCCGCGGGGTCGAGGACGGCAGCCTGGCCGAGGCGGCCGGGATCCAGGCCGGCGACCTCATCGTCGAGGCCGGCGACACGCCGATCACCGACGCGGATGACCTCCACACCGCGCTGGCCACACTCGAGCTCCCGTTCGCGGTCAAGCTCGTCCGCGGCACCGACGAGCGAACGGTCCAGGTCGGCGGCGCGACCAAGGCGACGGGCGAGGCCTGAGCGATGGCCATCGCCCCGGCCCCGCGGCCGGGCCTCGGACCAGCGACGTCCGAGCCGGACCGCGTCGACTCCGACGACGAGATCCTCGACGCGTACTCGGCCGCCGTCTCCTCCGCGGCCGAGCGGCTGATCCCATCGGTCGCCAGCCTGCGCGTGACGCGCCAGGTCGGGGGCTGGAGCGGGAGCGGGGCCGGGTCGGCGGTCGCCATCGAGCCGGTCGGGCACCTGGTCACCTCGGCCCACGTCGTCGCCGGCTCGGACCACGGCACGGCCGCCTTCGTCGACGGTTCCGAGCTCGCCTTCGATGTCGTCGGGCGGGATCCGCTCTCGGACCTGGCCGTCGTCCGGACGACCGGCGGCAGCCCACGTCCGGCGCCGCTCGGTCATGCAGAGCGATTGCGCGTCGGCCAGCTGGTCGTCGCCATCGGCAACCCGCTCGGCTTCGCGGGCACGGTGACGGCCGGGGTCGTCAGCGCGCTCGGGCGCTCATTGGCCACCCGCGACGGGCGCGCCAGCCGTCTGGTCGAGAATGTCATCCAGACCGACGCGGCGCTCAACCCCGGTAATTCTGGCGGCGCGCTGGCCGATTCGCGCGGTCGCGTCGTCGGCATCAACACCGCGGTCGCCGGGGTCGGTCTCGGCCTCGCCGTCCCGATCGATGCCGCCACGCGCGCCATCCTCGACACCCTCATCGTCCACGGCCGTGTCCGGCGCGCATTCCTCGGCATCGTCGGCGGGACGCGGCCGCTGGGCGACGCCGTCGCCGCGCGGGTCGGGCGGGCGCGCGGCCTCGAGATCGTCCAGCTGCTCGAACCCGGGCCGGCCGCCGCGGCCGGGCTGCGCGTGGGCGACATCGTGGTCGAGCTCGACGGCGACCCCGTCGAGGGCGTCGGCGACCTCCAGCGACTCCTGGTGGGCGACGTCATCGGCCGCTCGATCGACCTGCGCTTCGAGCGCGCCGGTGAACCCCGCTCGATCGCGATCCGACCCGTCGAGCTCGCTTCCTAGGGAGGTCGGAGGGCTCGTCGCCGAGCCGCCCAACGGCTAGCATCGCGCGCATGGAGCGCCTCGTGGCCTGGTATCGGGTCGGCTCGTCGTGGGGCGCGGTCGTTGCGCTCGTCGTGGCCAACGCCGTTCCGCTGTTCGGCGTCCTGTTCCTCGGCTGGAACGTCTGGACGATCCTGACCATCTACTGGCTCGAGAACGGGGTCGTCGGCTTCTACAACGTCCTCAAGATGTCAAAGGCGGCCGGGACCGACCCCGTCGGTGCGGCGGTGACCACGACCGTCAACGGCCGGCCGGTCAGCGGCTCCGGAAAGGCCGTCCTGATCCCGTTCTTCATCGTCCACTACGGGATCTTCTGGCTCGTCCACGGCATCTTCATCCTGACCCTGCCGATGTTCCAGGCGTTCGGTGGCGGTGGCATCGTCGGCGGCGGCTTGGTCGGTGGCTTCCTCGATGGCGGCGGCATCGTCGACGGCGGGGCTCCCGCCGATGGCGGCGCCGGGATCATGTCGGACCCGGGTGCCATCGCGATCGTGCTGATCGGTCTGTTCATCAGCCACGGGATCTCGTACCGGCTCAACTACATCGGCCGCGGCGAGTACCTGCGGACGAGCGTCGCCAGGCAGATGGCCGCACCCTATGGCCGTCTCGTCATCCTCCACGTGACCATCATCCTCGGCGGGATGGCGATCGCCCTGACCGGCGCACCGGCGGCGGCGGTGCTCGTCCTGGTGCTGCTCAAGACAGCGCTCGACCTCGGCTTCCATCTCGCCGAGCACCGCCCGACCGTACCCACCCCGATGACGCCCGGACCGGATCGGGTCGTGTCCTAGGACTCCCCGTTCGGCGGGTCGTCGAGGACGGCCTGGGTCTGGCGGGCGCGCCACGCGGCCAGGCGCTCGGCGAGGGCCGGGTCGGAGAGGGCCAGGATGGCCGCCGCGAGGAGGCCCGCGTTCGTGGCATTGCCGATGGCCACCGTGGCGACCGGCACGCCCCGCGGCATCTGGACGATCGACAGGAGCGAGTCGAGGCCGCCGAGATGCTGGGTCGGGATCGGGACGCCGATGACCGGCAGCGCGGTCTTGGCCGCGAGCATCCCGGGAAGATGTGCCGCCCCGCCCGCGCCCGCGACGATCACCCGGATGCCACGGCCGGGCGCCTCCTCGGCATAGCGGAACAGGCGGTCCGGGGTCCGGTGCGCCGAGACGACCGTGAGCTCGGAGGCGACATCGAGCTCGTCGAGGACCGCGACGGCCGCCTCGAGCGTCGGGAAGTCCGACCGGCTACCGCCGACGATGCCGACCAGCGGCGCACCAGGCGTGCGTGCGGCGCGTGTCCCGGCCTCCGTCATCGACCCTCCTCATCCGTCTCTGCATCCGCCCACCCGAGCGCCCCGAGCGCCGTTCGCGCCGAGGCCAGCGCCGCGTCCACCCCTGGCCCGGTCGCTGTCAGGTGTCCCATCTTGCGGCGTTCGAACACGCGCCGCTTGTCGTACAGATGGAGGTGGACGCTCGGATCCGCGAGCGCGGACTCGATCCCCGTCAGCCGCGCGTCGCGGAGACGCCCGCTGCCGAGCAGGTTGACCATGGCTGTCGGCGCCAGCGCGGCCGGCGAGCCGAGGCCCAGCCCGCAGATTGCCCGGATGTGCTGCTCGAACTGCGATGTCGCCGCACCGTCGATGGTCCAGTGGCCCGAGTTGTGGACGCGCGGCGCCAGCTCGTTGACGACCAGCGAGCCGTCGCGCAGCAGGAACAGCTCGGCGGTGAGCGTCCCGCACAGGTCCATCGCGGCGGCCAGCGTCGTCCCGATGTCGACCGCGCGCGCAGCCACGTCCGCCGAGATCGGCGCCGGCACGACCGACTCGACGAGGATCCCGGCGTCATGGGTGTTGCGGGCGATCGGGAAGGCGGCCACGGCACGGTCGAGCCCACGCGCGACGACGACCGACAGCTCGGCCTCGAAGTCGAGCTCGCGCTCGGCGAGAAGGGCGGACCCGGCGGGCCGGCCGAGTCGCTCCCACGCGTCGGCGAGCTCGCCCGCCTCGACGATCCGCAGCTGGCCGCGACCGTCGTACCCGCCGATCGGGAGCTTGAGCCGGAGCGGCAGGCCGAGGTCGCGGGCGGCGTCGGTCGCCTCTGCCACGGACCGGACGTCACGCCACGGCGCGACCGCGACGCCGGCGCCCTCCACGAAGCGGCGCTCGGCGAGACGGTCCTGGGTGACGACCAGTGGCCCGAGCCCCGGGCGGACCGGGACGAGCGCTCCGACCGCCTCGACCACGTCCGCGGCCACGTGCTCGAGCTCGTAGGTGATGACCGCGCTGACCTCCGCCAGTCGCAGTGCCGCGCCGATGTCGTCGTACGAGCCGATGACCTGCCGATCCGCGACGGCGGCCGCCGGGCAGTCGATGTCAGGGTCGAGCACGGCGATCCGGTAGCCCATGGCGCGTCCGGCGAGCCCGAGCATGCGCCCGAGCTGGCCGCCACCGAGGATGCCGATGACGGCCGGCGGCGCGATGGATCGCGTCGTCGCCACGCGGTCCTTGAGCGTCACGCGGCCACCGGGAGGAGGTCGTCGCGGCGAGGGCCGCGACGACCTTGCGCCAGATGCACGCATCGTCGCCGGATGGCAACACGACATGGCCGGGATCCGGGCGGGCCTGACGACCGTGGTTGCACCCCACGCAAGCCGACCGCCGGGTCGGGGCGAGGGTCGCGGCGCGGGCGCACTGTTCGCATCGCGCGAGTGTAGGGGCGACTACCCTGTGACGATGCGTGCGGTCGATCACGTGGTCGTCACCGGGCTGATGGCCTCGGGCAAGACCACGGTCGGGCAGCTCCTGGCCCACCGGCTGGGCTGGGCCTGGCGCGATTCGGACATCGACATCGAGACGGCCACCGGCTCGACCGTCCGCCAGCTGCGTGACCACGACGGCGTCGATGCGATGCATGCGCGCGAGGCGGCGCAGCTGCTCGGCGCGCTCCGCGCACCCGAGCCGAGCGTGATCAGCGCCGCGGCCAGCGTCATCGACGGGGCGACGACGCGCGCCGCCCTGCGCCGCCCCGGGGTCGCGGTCATCTGGCTCCACGCATCACCCGAGCTGCTCGCCCGCCGGTTCGACTCGACCGACGAGCACCGACCGGCGTACGGCGACGACCCCGCGACCTTCCTCGCCCAGCAGGCCGCCCAGCGTGAGCCGCTGTTGTCCGAGATCGGTGCGCACGTCCTGGACGTGGATGGCCGGACGCCCGACCAGCTGGTCGCGCAGGCGATGAAGGCCCTCGGCTAGGATCGGCGTCATGACCGACCGGATGGCCCTCATCCTCGACGTCGACACCGGGATCGACGACAGCCTCGCCCTCCTGTACGCGGCCGCGTCCGAGGACGCCGATTTCGTCGCGGCGACCTGCGTGTCGGGCAACATCGACGCGCGACAGGTCGCGATCAACACCCGGGCGGTCCTCGAGCTCGCCGGTCGGGCCGACGTCGAGGTCG
Source organism: Candidatus Limnocylindrales bacterium (assembly GCA_036003325.1). Classification (GTDB taxonomy): domain Bacteria; phylum Chloroflexota; class Limnocylindria; order Limnocylindrales; family CSP1-4; genus SPCO01. Next base: position 12,878 of record DASYSM010000019.1, on the reverse strand, counting down.
CGCTCGGGCGCGAGACGCCGCTCGTGCGCCCGCTCGAGACGACGCCAGAGACGCACGGACCACAGGGTCTCGGCCACGCCGAGCTCGCGCCACCGTCGCGGCCCCTGTCCGACCGGCATGGCGTCGACGTCATCCTCGATGAGGCGCGACGGCGTCCCGGCGAGATCACCCTCGTGACGCTCGGTCCGCTGACCAACCTGGCGATCGCGGTGCTGCGCGAACCCGCGCTCCCCCGCCTGCTGCGCGGCTACACGCTGATGGGCGGGGCGTTCGGGACGTCCGGCAACACCACCCCGACGACCGAGTGGAACATCCACTGCGACCCGGAGGCGGCGAAGATCGTGTTCCGAGCCTGGGGCGAGGCGTGCGCGGCCGATCCGACGATCCCGCGACCGCTGGCGCTCGGTCTCGACGTCACCGAGAAGGCGCGCATCGTCCCCGACGACGTCGTCCGGCTGGCGCGCCGGGCCGGCAGCACGCCGGACGATTCGATCGCCCTGGCCCGCGGCGAGGACCCGATGCAGGCGGCCCGGTCGGTGGCCAGCAACCCGATCGTTCGCTACGTCGCCGACGCGCTGCGGTTCTACATGGAGTTCCATGCCCACTACGACGGCTTCTACGGCGCGTTCATCCACGATCCGCTGGCCGTCGCGGCGGCGCTCGACCGATCGCTCGTCACGACCGAGGCGCTGTATGTCGATGTCGAGACGCGCGGCGAGATCACGGCCGGGATGACCGTCGCGGACAGGCGCCGACTGACCGGCAAGCCGCCCAATCTCGACGTCGCCATCGCCGCCGATGTCGCGACCTTCCTCGATCGCCTGATCGAGCGCGTCGGGGGGCTGGCGGCGGACCGCCCCGACGTGTCACGCTAATGCGGGAGGCGCACCGGGCGGACCGGTCGGCACCAAGGAGGGCGTGATGAGCTGGGGTCGTTTCGATACCCGGACGATCGTGTTGATCCCGATCGCGATCGCGATCAACATCGTCCTGGGCCAGACGGTGTCCGCGGTCCTGAAGGTCCCGATCTACCTCGACTCGGTCGGGACGATCCTGGTCGGGGCGCTCGCCGGACCCATCCCCGGCCTGGTCACCGGCGTCCTGGCGAACCTCGTCTGGACGTACGTCGTGCCGCCACCGTTCCACAGCGACTTCGCCGCGCCATTCTTCATCGTGGCAGCCTGGATCGGCGCCTGGTCGGGCATCGTCGCGCAGCTCGGGCTGTTCCGGAGCCGGCCGAACTCGACCTGGGGCCAGGTCGCCATCGCGGCCGTCGTCGTGCTCCTCGTCCTCGGCGGGATCGGCTACTACGGGTTCGTGCCCTTCTACACGGACGGCACGTTCACGTTCTTCGGTGACACGACGAACGCCTCGCCCTTTTTCGTGGCGATGGGCTACATCATCGGCATCGGTTTCATCGCGGCCATCCTCGCGATCATCGGGCTGCTGGTGGTCCGGCGCGATGTGGGCGTCGGCTATGTCGCGGTCGCCGGCCTCATCTGCGGGATCGTGTCGGCACTCATCTCGGCGCCCATCTCGGCCATCGTCTTCGGTGGCGTGACCGGGTCGGGCACGGATGTCCTTGTGGCCGCCTTCCAGCAGGCCGGAGCCGATCTGTCCAAGGCGGTCCTCCAGCAGGGCCTGCTGTCGGATCCGATCGACAAGACGCTCGAGTTCCTCATCGTGTTCGTGATCCTGCAGACGCTGTCGCGACGGTTCGTCGCGCGGTTCCCGCAGGGTGAGAAGGCGATCGGGGTCGAGCCCGGCGCGGTCGAGCCCAGCGGGGTCGAAGCCAGCGGCGCGGAGGCCGGATAGGCCCGTCATCGCCGGCGGGCGCGGTCCTTGCCGGCGACCTCGACCCGGCCGACGCCGCTCTCATCGCCCGGCTCGTGCCGGCCACCCCGAGTCGCTATCACCGACTGAACCCGCTGACCAAGGCCATCATCGCGACCACGGCGTCGGCCGGCGCATTCGTGATCGGCGGTTACATCGGCCCGATCGCGATCATCGTGGTGATGCTGGCACTTGCATATTCGGCCGGCGAGCTGGGCCGACTCACCCGCGTCTCCCTGCTGCTGACCGTGCCGATCGCGGTGTCGGTCGTGCTGGTCAACGCCCTGACCCATGCCGGCACCACCGTGCTCTTCGTCATCGGCCCGTTCGACGTGACCCTCGAGGGCGTCGACTTCGCGGGCCAGATCGTCGCCCGGCTGTTCGCCATCTCCGCCTCGATCGGCCTGTTCATCCTGACCACCGACCCGCGGGCGTTCGTGTTCGACCTCGAGCGGCGTGGCGCCCCGCCGCGGGTCGCGTTCATCGCCGTCGCCACCATCGACGCCATCCCGACCCTGGTCGAACGCGCGGCCGTCATCGGTGAGAGCCAGCGAGCGCGCGGACTCGATGCCGAGGGGAACCTGCGAGCACGGCTGCGCGGCGTGATGCCGCTCATCGGCCCGGTCATCCTGACCTCGCTGACCGACGTCGAGGAGCGCAGCCTCGCGCTCGAGACGCGGGCGTTCAGCCGGCCCGGCCGGCGGCATCTGCTGTGGGCCATGCCCGACACCGGCTGGGAGCGGCTGGTCCGCTGGCTCCTCGTCGGGGCGCTCGTCGGCCTGGTCGTCATCCGCCTCTCCGGGATGGTCTAGGCGCGATGCTGAAGCTCGAGACCGTCTCGTATCGCTACGCCGGGTATGCGACCAAGGTCCTCCGCGACGTGGACCTGACGCTCGGCGACGGCGAGATCGTCGGCGTCGTCGGGGCCAACGAGGCCGGCAAGTCGACGCTGTGCCTGGTCGGGGCCGGGCTGGCGCCCGGGTCGATCGGCGGCGGACTCGAGGGACGGGTGACGATCGACGGCGTGGCGATGACCGGCCGGCCGCAGCACGAGTTCGCGACGCGCGTCGGCATCGGGTTCCAGAACCCGGCCACCCAGCTGTCGGGCGTGACCGGGTCCGTGTTCGAGGAGGTCGCGCTCGGGCCGATGAACCTGGGCCTGCCCGGTCGCGAGACGGTCGCGCGCGCGAAGGCCGCGCTGGCCACGCTCGACATCAGCGACCTCGCCGAGCGCGAGCCGCGTCGCCTGTCGGGCGGCCAGGCCCAGCTCGTCGTCATCGCCTCGTTGCTGGCCATGCGACCGGCCCACCTGATCCTCGACGAGCCGACGGCACAGCTCGATCCCGAAGGGACGCGGCTGGTCGGGGTCGCGCTGCGCGAGCTCGCGGCATCCGGGGCGGCGCTCCTGGTGGTCGAGCACAAGACCGACCTGCTCGACGGGCTGTGCGATCGGATCGCGGTGATCGACGCCGGGCGGATCGTGCTCGACGGCGCCGCCGGCGAGGTGCTCGAGGACCCCCGGCTCGAGGCGTGGGGCGTCGAGGCGCCCGCCCGCATCCGGCTCGACCGCGCGGTCGCCGAGCGCGGTCTGGACCCGGCCATCCTCACCGGCACAGGCCTCGGCGCGCGGGACGACGCGTGACCACGCTCGGGCTCGAGGGCGTGGGCTACGTCTATCCCGACGGCACGCGTGCCCTGTCGGACGTGGACCTGACCATCGCGGCCGGCGAGCTGGTCGCGATCATCGGCCAGAACGGCAGTGGCAAGTCCACCCTCGTCCGTCATCTCGACGGCCTGCTGCGACCGACCGAGGGCCGGGTCCTCCATGACGGCGCCGACATCGCCGGCGAACGGGTGGCAGCCCTCGCGGCCCGGGTCGGCATCGTCTTCCAGAACCCGGATCGACAGATCTTCGCCGGCAAGGTCCGCTCGGAGGTCGCGTTCGGGCCGCGGATCCTCGGACGACCGGCCGCGGATGCGGCAGCAGCGGCCACCCGGGCCCTCGAGGTCGTCGGCCTCGGCAAGCTCGCCGACGCGAACCCATACGACCTCGGTTACTCCCAGCGCAAGCTGCTGACACTGGCCTCGATCCTCGCGATGGACACGCCGGTCGTCGTGCTCGACGAGCCGACGACCGGCCAGGACGCCCGCGGCGTGGCACGCATCCGGCGCGTGATCGCCGACCTGTCGAGCGCGGGACGGACGGTCCTCACGATCAGCCACGACATGCGGTTCGTGGCCGAGACGTTCACCCGGATCGTGGTCATGGGCTCGGGCCGGATCCTCCTCGACGGCAGCCCGGCGACGGTCTTCGCCGAGCCCGAGTGGCCCACGCTGGCGTCGACCTATCTCGAGCCACCGCTCGCCGCCCGTGTCGGCGCGCGCCTCGGCATCGGGGTCACGCCGACCGAGGCCGGGTTGGTCGACGCGCTCGCGCGGTTGGAGTCCTGACCCCCGAAGTCACCCGCTCGGCCCGCCGTTTCGGGCCGATAGGCCCTCCCCGCCCGCCGCACGGACGCGCACGCTTCGGAGGAAGGAGGTCTCGCGATGCGCATCCTGCTGGCCGTCGATGGTTCTCGCTCATCGGATCGTGCACGTGACCTGGTGGCCGCCCTGCCGACACACGAGGGCAGCAGCGTCCGCATCGTCAGCGTCGTCCCGACCGCGACCGACCCCATCAGCATGGGCTGGGCGCCGATGGCCGATCCCGGCGTCGACGTCGTCGATGCGAGCGCGCTCCGGACGCACATCGACGCCCTCGACGCGGCCGAGCGCGAGATCCGCTCCGCCCGATCCGACCTGGTCATCGAGACCGTTCTCGTGCGCGGCCGAGCCGCCAGCAGGATCGTGGAGGAGGCGTGCTCGATGCCGGCCGACCTGGTCGTCGTCGGTCATCGCGGTCATGGCCGCTGGGAATCGATCCTTCTGGGCTCGGTCTCGGCCGAGGTCGTCGACCACGCGCCATGCCCGGTCCTGGTGGCGCGCGACGAGCGCATCGGGCCGATCATCCTGGCCGACGACCGCTCGGCCCATGCCCGGGCGGCCGAAGCCTTCATGACCAGCTGGCCGTTGTTCGAGGGCCTGCCGGTCACCGTGGTCACCGTCGACGAGGACGGCTTCCCCTATTCGCCGTCGGTCCCGCCGCTCGTGTATTCCGAGGCGATGGACGCCTATGCCTACGGGACCGCCGCGCAGCGCCGGGCGACGGAGGCGGACTGCGAGGCGGCCGCCATGCGCCTCCGCCAGGCGGGCCTCGCAGCCGATGCCGAGGTCCGCGAGGGCGATCCGGCCCACGAGATCGTCCTGAGCGCGCGGCACCACGGCGCCGGGCTGGTCGTGATGGGGACCCGCGGGCAGACCGGTCTGCGCCGGCTGGTCCTCGGCAGCGTGGCGCGCAAGGTCCTGCTCCACGCCCCGTGCTCGGTCCTGATCGTGCGCGGAGGGCCGCACGTGACGGGCCCGCTGCCCGGGACACGGAGGGAACCCGAGGCGGTCAGCCCCTTCGGTTGACGCCCCCCGCCGCGACCACGATCAGCAGGAACGAGGTCTCGACCACATCGATCCCGCCGATGACGAGTGCCAGGACCAGCGGCAGCGCGTCGCCGAACACCCAGCCCGCGCAGGCGGCACCGGCCGCGACCGCGAGGAAGACCAGCCGCACGCCGCGAACGAGACCCGCGACGTCGTCGGCGCCACCGGCGAGGCGGCCGAGACCGCGGGTCAGGAGCACGACCGCGACGGCTGCCGAGATTCCCGCGAGCGCGGCCCGGATCGGGATGGGCGGCCGGACGATCGCGTCGAGCGTCGCGCCGTTCGAGCCCACCGCCGAGGCGCCGACGACCGCGAGCCCGCCGAGGACGAGGGCACCGGCCGCGGCACGTCGTGGATCCATGTTCGGGTCACGGTACACGCTCGGTCGGGTATCCTCCCCGCCTGATGAGTCGGCTCCGCCATGCGAACCGCATGCTGGCCGCCACGGTGCTGATCGCGCTCATCGCGGGCTGCTCCCCGACGACGCCGTCCCCGTCCGAGCCCTCGGCGACCGATGTCGCTGCCGTCCCCTCCACACCGGCCAGCCCGTCCCCGGCCGCCACTCCGGCGGTCGCGCCGGCGCGCTGGACCGACTGTGGCAAGGGGTTCCTGTGCGCGGATGTCCGCGTCCCGAGCGACTACGCATCGCCCGCGACGGGCTACATGGACATCTCGATCCTCGAGTCGCCCGCGACCGACCGGAGCCAGCGGATCGGATCGCTGGTGATCGATCCGGGCGGGCCGGGCGCATCGGGCGTGGACTTCGTGCGCGAGGCCGTCGGCGCCAAGGTCTTTCCTGACGAGCTCCGCCGGCGGTTCGACATCGTCGGCTTCGACCCGCGCGGGGTGAACTCGAGCACGGCCATCCGCTGCATCGACAACCTCGACCCACAGGCCGAGCTCGACCCGACGCCCGACGACGCGGCCCAGATCACGGCGCTCGTCGATTCGGCCCGGGACTACGCCGGCGAGTGCGCCAAGCGCAACGACGCCACGCTGCCGTACCTGTCGACCGATGCCGTCGCGCGCGACCTCGATCTCATCCGCGCCGCGGTCGGCGACGAGCGCCTGACCTACCTCGGCTTCTCGTACGGCACGCTCATCGGTTCGCTCTACGCCGACCTGTTCCCGGATCATGTCCGGGCGATGGTCCTCGACGGCGCGATCGACCCGGCGATCGACCTGCAGCAGCTCCGGTTCGGCCAGGCGAAGGGGTTCGAGCAGGCGCTCACCGACTTCCTCGACTACTGCGCCACGCGACCGACCTGCGAGTTCCACGAGGGTGGTAAGAGCGCCGAGGCGTTCGACGCGCTGATGGCGTCGATCGACAAGAAGCCGCTGCCGGCGACCCTCATCAAGAGCACCCGCGAGGTCGGCCCCGGGCTCGCCTGGTTCGGGGTCGTCGCCGCCCTCTACTCGACCGATTCGTGGCGCACCCTGGCGACGGCGCTGTCGCTGGCCAAGAGCGGCGACGGCTCGCTCCTCCTGCTTTTGGCCGACCCGTACCGCGGACGCAAGCCGAACGGGTCGTACTCGAACCTGCAGGACGCCTACACGGCCAATACCTGCCTCGACTATCCGGCGCCGACCGATGTCAGCGTCTATACGACCTGGGCCAGGGAGCTGCAGGCAGCCGCTCCGCACTTCGCCAAGATCCTCGCCTACAACGACCTCGCCTGCGCCTTCTGGCCGGTGCCCGCGGAGCGGACGCCGAAGCCGGTCAGCGCCGCCGGTGCACCGCCGATCGTGGTCGTCGGCTCGACCCGCGATCCGGCGACGCCCTACGCGTGGGCGACGTCCCTGGCAAAGGAGCTCGACTCGGGCGTCCTCGTCACCCGCGACGGGGACGGGCATACCGGCTATCAGGCGAGCCTGTGCGTCCGCAAGGCGGTCGACGGCTACCTGATGGACCTGGTCGTGCCGAAGGACGGCCTGACCTGCACGAGCTGACGGGCGCGGGCCGTCTGCCCGGACAGGTCCGTCAGCGCAGCGCGACCTCGTGGCTCGCACCATCGACGATCCGCCACGCGCGGACGCCCGGCTCCCCGGTCGCGGCATCCGCCTCGTCCGGGTCCAGCGACACCAGGAGATAGAGCGAATCAGGGTAGAAGGCAAGCCCGAGATCGGTCGGCGACGGCACGGCCGGCGAGTGCGTGTGCGAGTGGACGATCCCCCAGAAGACCTCGCCGGCGTCGTCGGTCTCGATCGTCAGGCGGAGCAGGTCCTGCGGCTCGATCTCGTAGCGGAACGGCGAGGCGGCCTTGTTCCGCGTCGGCACGTACTGGAGGGCGCGGCCCCCGTCGGCCGCCGGCGCGTCGCCGACGATCAGCCCGCAGGCCTCGTTCGGGTACTCGGCCCGTGCCTGGGCGACGATCGCCGCGCGGATCGCGGCCGGCAGCTCGACCGCGGCCGGGCCGGGGTGCCCGCTGTCGCTCACCACCAGTTCACGCCGCCTTCGAGGGCGTCCTCCATGTCGTCGAGGTTGGTCGAGAACGTGCCGGCCGACAGGTACTTCCAGCCGCCGTCGGGGAGCAGCGCCACGATCGTCCCGGACTCCATCTCGGCAGCGACACGGGCGGCGGCGACCAGCACGGCGCCGCACGACGGCCCGGCGAAGATGCCCTCGCGGAAGACGAGCTCGCGCAGCGCGGCGATCGCGTCGCGGTTCGAGACGAGGTACTTCGTGTCGATCAATGTCGGGTCGAGGATCTCGGGGATGAACCCGTCGTCGAGGGAGCGCAGGCCCTGGACGTACTCGCCGGGAAGCGGCTCGGCCGCGACGATCCGGACACCCGGCTTGTGCTCACGCAGATAGCGCGACACGCCCATCAGCGTCCCGGCGGTCCCGAGACCGGCGACGAAGACGTCGATCTCCGGGCAGTCGGCCAGGATCTCCGGCCCGGTCGTCTCGAAATGGGCGAGCGGGTTGGCCGGGTTGCCGTACTGATAGGGCATCACGAACCGCTCGTCCTTGCTGACCAGGTGCTTGGCCAGGGCGATCGCGCCGTTGCTGCCGAGCGCGCCGGGCGAATCGATCACCTCGGCGCCGAACAGGGCCGCCATCTGCCGCCGCTCGTTGGTGACGTTGTCGGGCATGACCAGGGCGACCCGGTAGCCCTTCCGCCGGCCGATCATCGCCAGCGCGATCCCGGTGTTGCCCGACGTCGGCTCGAGGATGATCGAGTCCTCGTGGAGCAGCCCACGGGTCTCGAGGTCGTCGACCAGGTACTTGGCGACGCGGTCCTTCACCGACCCGGTCGGATTGAGCATCTCGAGCTTGGCCAGGATGCGCACCGACGGCTTGGGCGACATGCGCGCGATCTCGACGAGCGGCGTGAAGCCGATCGCGTCGAGGATGCTGTCGAAGCGGCCACCGTGTCGGGGCAGCTCCTCGTGGATGTGCCCCATCGGATGTCAGCCCCCGGCCATCGCCGGGAGCAGGCGGACCTCGTCGGCCGGGGCGACCGGCGTGTCGAGACCCGCCAGATAGCGCACGTCCTGGCCGTTGACGTAGACGTTGACGAACCGGTTGAGGTCGCCGTCGTCGGTCAGCAGCTGGGAGCCGAGCGACGGATGCTGCTCCACGAGCGCGCCGACGACGTCGCGGATCGAATCTCCCTGGAGCTCGAGCGACTTGGCGCCGCCGACGTTGGGCCGCAGGACGGCCGGGATGAACACCGTGCTCACGCCTGCCCCCCGAACGAGCCGGCCAGCAGGAACGGCGCCTCGACCGTCACCCCGTCGACCTGGAACGGCACACCGGCCTTCCGCGCCGCGACCGCGGCGTCGGAGCAGATCGGGCAGTTCGGGTCGCGCCGCAGCTTGAGCTCGGTGAACTCGGTCTCGAGCGCATCGAACAGGAGCAGCCGGCCGGCCAGCGTCGAGCCGATCCCGAGCAGGACCTTGAGCGCCTCGTTGGCCTGGAGCATGCCGAGGATCCCCGGCACGATGCCCAGCACGCCGGCCACCGAGCAACCCGGGGCAAGCTCGGGCGGTGGCGGCGTCGGGTACAGGCAGCGATAGCACGGCCCTTCGAACGGGACGAACGTGGTCAGCTGGCCCTCGAACCGGAAGACCGAGGCGTGGACGACCGGGATGTTCGCGGCGACGGCGGCGTCGTTGAGGATGTAGCGCGTCTCGAACGTGTCGGTCCCGTCGAGGATCACGTCGTAGCCGGCGATGATCCGCTCGACGTTGGCCGCGACCAGCATCTCCTCGTGGAGCACGACCTTGACCTCGGGGTTGAGCGCGTTGATCGACTTCCGCGCGGATTCGACCTTGCGCTCCCCGACCCGGTCGGTCGTGTGGATGATCTGGCGCTGGAGGTTGCTGACGTCGACGATGTCGAAGTCGACGATACCGATGGTCCCGACGCCGGCTGCGGCGAGGTACAGCAGGGCCGGCGAGCCGAGGCCGCCGGCGCCGATGAACAGCGCCTTCGAACCGAGCAGCCGTGCCTGGCCCTCGGCGCCGACCTCCGGGATCAGCAGGTGGCGGCTGTAGCGCTGCTTCTGCTCGGCGGTCAGGACGACCGGGGTCACGAACTCGAGACCGGCGCCCTTCCAGCCCTGGAAGCCGCTCGACATCGAGGCCACGTCGGTGTAGCCCATGTCGGCGAGGGTCTGGGCCGCGAACAGCGAACGGACGCCGCCGGCGCAGTACAGGATGACCGGAGCGTCGCGGTCCGGCGCGACGCCTTCGATCTGCTGCTCGATGTACGACTTCGACACGTGGTGGGCACCGGGCAGGTGGCCCTGCTCCCACTCGGAGTCCTCGCGGACATCGACGATGGTGGCGCCGCCCACGGGGAGGGCGTCGACCTCCTGTGGGGTGACTTCTCTGATCTGCGCGCGGGCCTCGCGGAGGAGGTCGGCGTAGGACTTCGGCATGGGATGAGGGGCTCCGATGGTCGACGGGCTGGCAGCGTTTCCGTGCCAGGGCGGTGAGGTTGGATCGCGGGTCGGTGGCCGCGGGGACGAGCCGGCGTCAGGCCGGCGGCAGACACCTGCAGCGGCGCTCGATCCGGGTCGTCATGGTGGGGGCAAGGCGCCGGGTCATGCGCCCGCCTCGGCCGGGCTCGGCGTCGTGTTGGTCGGGTCGCTCGCGCCGAGATCTCCCAGCACGTGCTGGAGGCTGTCGTGGCTGAGCATCGCGCACTTGAGCCGCGCCGGGCTGATGTCGATGCCGAGCAGGTCGAGCAGGTCGTCCGCGCGGAAGGCCGCGACCTCCTCGATCGGCTTGCCCTTGATCTCGTCGGTCAGGAGGCTGGCGCTGGCCTGGCTGATCGCGCAACCGCGGCCGGTGAACCCGACCCGGTCGACGATGCCGTCATGCACGCCGAGCATCAGCGTGATGCGGTCGCCGCACAGGGGATTGGCGCCTTCGTAGGACGCATCGGCGTCCTCGATGACCCCGAAGTTGTGGGGTCGCCGATAGTGCTCGAGGATGTAGTCGCGGTAGAGATCGTCCATGCTCGTTCGAGTGTAGCGCGAAGCTGCAATTCCGACCATATCAGTCGGATATCGGCTCGCCTGCCTGATCGGTGCGCTCCATGGCAAGCACCTGGACGCGGTTCGATTCGGCGAGAAGGGCGTTGACCCGCCGGAGCGTCTCGGGTGTCGGCTCGGTGCCGACAAGCTCGCCCAGGCCGTCGACCCAGGCGGCGTGCGCGGCCCAGGCCTCCCGCCAGATGCCACCGCGGGCCGATTCATGTCGGGCGTCGGCCGCCAGCCGTTCGAGCGCCTGGCGTCCAGCGCTCTCGCGGCCATCGGCGTTGATCTTGCGGACCACCGCGTTGGTCGCCATCACCGACTCCTCGAAGCGTGCCCAGGAAAGGCGCGAGGAGAACCGCTCGCCCAGGATCCAACCGGGAAGGTCGGCGATCACCCGGTCGCGGTTCGGAGAGCAGACGACCAGCGAGAAATACCCGCAGCCGACGAGATAGATGGCGAACGCCGCCCAGGTCGGGGCATCGGGCACGATGGCGACGGCCTGCGAGAGGACGGTGACGAGCGTCAAGGGCGCGATCACGAGCACGACGACCCGCCACGGGTAGCGCTCCGCGATGAGGAACAGCCCCAGCCCCGCGGGCAGGACCGTCCAGAGCAGCTCGTGGACCCAGAGCGTGCTCACCAGGGCATAGGCGAGCCACACGACGAAGAGCAGGATCCCCGCGCCACGTGGCCAGTTGACCGGATCGAGTCGGGACAGCCGCGCGTTGCGAGATTCGCCACTCATATCCGGATATCGTCCCTCGCGTCGCGCGCTCGTCAAGACCCTGTCTGGCGGATGTCCGCTGCCGTCGAGCAGACCCGGCGATAATCCTCGGGATGTACGTCCCGGCCCACTTCCGACCCGACGACGCCGACGTCCGTGAGCTGCTCCGGCGACCGGCCGCGGCGAACCTTATCACCGCGACCGCGGAAGGTCTTCTGGCGACGATGCTACCGCTGGCATACGACGAGGGTGAGAGCCGGCCCGGGCTCGGTCCCTGGGGTGCGCTGATGGGGCACGTCGCGCGGAACAACCGCCAATGGCGGGTGCCGGCGGTCGGCGATGCGCTGGTCATCGTCCAGGGACCCGACGCCTATGTCTCGCCGGCGTGGTATGCCACCAAACGCGAGCACGGCCGGGTGGTCCCGACCTGGAACTACATCATCGCCCAGGTCCACGGCCGGCTCGTCGTCCACGACGACCCGGCGTGGGTCGAAGCCAATGTCCGGCGTCTGACCGCGCTCCACGAACGCGCGCGCACGGAGCCGTGGTCGGTCGACGACGCGCCGCGACCCTACGTCGAGGGACAGCTCCGCGCCATCGTCGGCGTCGAGGTCGTCATCGACCGCGTCGAGGGCAAGTGGAAGCTGAGCCAGAACCGCTCGGTGGCTGACATGACCGGTGCGATCGAGGGCCTCGAGGCGCTCGGAGAGCACGACGTCTCGTCCGCGATGCGCGAGGTCGTCGCCCGGAAGGACGGATGACTTCCGGTCCCTACGACGCGCAGATCCAGAACCAGGAATCGCCGATCGCGTCCTCTTCAGTTCCCTGACCGCTGCCCTCGGGGTCGGGGTCAAGGCTGCCTGGGCCCGGCGCGAACTCGTAGCCGCAGTACGGGTCTGGCGCCATCGTCACCCACGTTGTGAAGAAGACCATGAACGGTTCGTTGCGCACGGTCACGTTTCCGCCGATCGAGGCGGAGGCCAGGTCCTCCGGCAACACGACACGGTCGTACTCGTCGCGGTCCGTCAACTGGCCCGACCGGATCATCTCCACGATCTCGACTCGGCGGTCCTGGGTCGCCCCCGTGTCGTCGCGTGTCGGCGACGACAGAAAGAAGGAGGTGCAGCCACTGTTGAGGAGCGCAGCGAGCAGGACAGTCGTTCCACACCGAACGATACCGGGCCTCCTCGCCAATCCGATCCTCACGCCCTCAACGACGCCGTGTCGATGTGAGCTGTGATGGATCAGCCGTCCGAGACGCGCCGGCGTCGGTGGTCAAGTGCCACGATCTTCCGGAC
>DASYSM010000018.1:0-2568 GCA_036003325.1 Candidatus Limnocylindrales bacterium | reverse complement strand
GTGCATCGGCCACCGCGGGGACGAACGTCGCGGCGCGGCGGAGGATGGGCTCGACCCAGGCGGCGGGGTCGGGCTTCTCGGGCAGGAACGTCGAGCCCACCGACGCGATCCCGGGCAGCGGGACGAGACTGAAGTCGACGTCGTCCGTGTCGTGGTCGCCGCGGGAGACGGCCGAGGTGGCGACCTCATCCTCGGCGCCGATCGAGGCCGCGATGCCGGCGTCCTCGAGGACGTGCGACGGGCCGTTCGCCAGCTCGGTCTCGACGACGACGCCCCAGCGGCGACGGATGGGGACCCAGCGCCCGGTCGGGTCGACGAGCGCGGATGACCATGGGCCAGCCGCAACGAGCACGGCGTCACTTGAGACCCGCCGGCCGTCGACGACGACCCCGACCACCTCGTCACCGACCACGTCCAGCGTGGCGGCCCGTCCCTGGCGGACGCGCGCGCCGCGCTGCTCTGCGAGCGTCGCGTAGGCATAGGTGGAGGCACCCGGGTGGACCGGGAAGCCGATCCCCACCCGGCACGCCCACAGGTCGCGGCCGACGGCCGGCTCGAGTCGCTCCAGGTCGACCCCGCCGATGACCGAGCGCTCGAGCTCAGGGAAGGCGTCGGCGATCGTGCGATCCATCTGCCGCACCGCCGTCTCGTCGGCGGACACGTACAGCATCCCGGCGGGATCGGGCGGCAGACCGAAGCCCAGATCGGCGGTCGACAGGTCGCGATACAGCGCCAGGGTCTCGCGGTACAGCGCGGCGAGCACGGGATCGAACGGATGCTGGACGACCCCGGAGTTCGCGCCCGACGCCCCCGACGCGAGGCCCTCGCCTTCGATGAGCGTCACGCCGGCGCCGGCCGCCGCCAGGAAGGCGGCCGCCGCCGTGCCGATGATGCCGCCGCCGACGATCACGACGTCGTTGCCCGGTCCGCTCATGCCCCTCGTCCGACAGCCATCGAACGATGATGGCGCATCGTCGTGCGCGCTATCGTGACGCGGTGTTCGTGCCACTCTCGGTCCTCGAGTTCCGCGACCGCGCGGCGACCTTCTTCGGCGACAAGGTCGGGGTCATCGACGGCGACGAGCAGTACACCTATCGCGCGTTCGCCGAGCGGACGCATCGCCTGGCCGGTGCGCTGGTCGAGCTCGGCGTGGAGCCCGGCGATCGGGTGTCGTTCATCACCTTCAACACCCACCATCTGCTCGAGGCCTACTACGGCGTCATCGAAGCCGGCGCCGTCCTCAACCCGATCAACATCCGCCTCGCCCCGCACGAGATCGAGTACATCCTCGGCCACGCCGCCTCGAGGGTCGTCTTCTTCCACCGCGAGTTCGCGCCGCTGGTGGAAGCGATCGCACCGCGCCTGGATCCCCGGCCGGTCTTCGTCCAGCTCGATGGCGAGAGCGACGAGGCCGGCGAGGCGGGCCAGGCCGGCCAGGTCGGTCCGTTGGCCGACCACGAGTACGAGACGCTCCTCGCCGGGTCCGCACCCGACGCGCGTCAGCTAGACATCGACGAGAACGCCCTGGCCGAGCTGTTCTACACCAGCGGCACCACGGGCCTTCCCAAGGGCGTGGCGATGACCCACCGCGAGCTGTACCTGCACAGCCTGGCCGCCCAGATCGGTCTCGGATTCACCGAGGACGACATCGTCCTCCATGTCGTGCCGCTGTTCCACGTCAACGGCTGGGGCACGCCGCACTTCCTGACCATGGTCGGTGGCCGCCACGTCATGCTCCGACGGTTCGACCCGACCGCGCTCATGAGCCTCGTCGAACGGCACCGGGTGACGCGGCTCCTTGCGGTCCCGACCATCTTCAACGCCGTCCTCAACAGCCGCGAGCGGCCGCGCTTCGACCTCTCCAGCCTGCGCCAGCTGATCATCGGTGGCTCGCCCGCCTCGCCCGACCTGGTCCGCGCGCTCGAAGCCGAGATCGGGGTGCAGGCCATCGTGGGCTACGGACTGACCGAGACGTCGCCGATCATCACCCTGGCCCAGCCGCGCCGGGTCCTCACCGACAGCGAGCCCGAGGAGCGTCGCCAGGAGCGCCAGGCGATGACCGGCTGGGCCATCCCCGGCGTGCGGATCCGTGTCGTGGACGGCGACGGTCGGGACGTCCGGCCCGACGCGGAGCAGATCGGCGAGATCGTCGTCCGCGGCAACACGGTGATGGACGGCTACTACCTCGATCCGGAGGCGACGGACGTCGCGATCCGCGACGGCTGGTTCCACACCGGCGATATGGCGACCATCGACGACGCCGGCTACATCCTGATCAAGGACCGCTCGAAGGACGTGATCATCAGTGCCGGCGAGAACATCTCGTCGGTCGAGATCGAGGTCGCGCTGGCGGCCCACCCGGCGGTCCTCGAGTGCGCGGTCGTCGCCGCCCCGGACGACAAGCGCGGCGAGGTCCCGGTCGCCATCGTCGTCCGGAAGCCGGACAGCGAGGTCAGCGCGAACGACCTCCGCGCGTTCTGCCGCACCCGGTTGGCGGCCCACAAGGTGCCCCGCGACATCCAGTTCCGGGAGGCGCTGCCCAAGGGCGGCACCGGCAAGATCCTCAAG
>DASYSM010000017.1:0-5664 GCA_036003325.1 Candidatus Limnocylindrales bacterium | reverse complement strand
GTGGACGAGCTGGTGCTCGAGTTCGCCAACCGCGAGATGGCCGAGGTCGAGATCCTCGGCGAGATCGCCGCCGCGGGTCGGCAGGTTGCGGCCGGCGTGGTCGACGTCAAGAACTCGTATCTCGAAACGGCGGACGACGTCGCGGAGCGGATCGACCGGATCCTTGCGACCGGCGTGCCGGCCGAGGCACTCACCCTCGTCCCCGATTGCGGTTTCAGCCAGACACCGCGCGCCGCGACCCGCGCCAAGCTTCGAGCGCTGGTCGACGGACGCGACCTCGTGCTCGGACGGACGCGGAAGGGGGATCGATGAACGGCCACGCGATCACGATGCTGGGCACCGGGCTCATCGGCGAGTTCTATACCAACACGCTCCAGAGCCAGCGTGGTCGTGACGAGGTCAGGGTGGTCTATTCGCGGACCGCCGAACGCGGGGATGCGTTCCGCGAGCGCTGGGGGATCGCCGAGGCCACGACCGATCTGGCCGCCGCGATCGAGCACCCGGACACCGACGTGGTGGTCATCGGCGTCCCCAACTTCCTCCACGAGGAGGCGGTCGGGCTGGCCGCCAGGGCCGGCAAGGCGATCCTGTGCACGAAGCCGCTCGGCCGGACGGCGGCGGAGGCGCGCCGCATGCTCGAGGTGGTCGAGGCGGCCCGGGTCTTCGGCGGCTATCTCGAGGACCTGTGCTACACGCCCAAGACGCTCAAGGCGATCGCCTCGGTCGAGGGCGGCGCCATCGGCGACGTCACCTGGGTGCGCTCGCGCGAGACGCATCCCGGGCCGCACTCGGCGTGGTTCTGGGACGGTCGACTGACCGGCGGCGGCGCGATCGTCGACCTCGGCTGCCACTGCATCGAGATCATCCGCAACTTCGTCGGCAAGGGGAACCGGCCGGTCGAGGTCCTGTGCCACACCGACACGCTCGTCCATCCCATCGCCGACGAGGACAACGCGGTCGCGCTCATCCGGTTCGAGTCGGGTGCGATCGGCCAGTTCGAGGTCAGCTGGACGTTCCGTGGCGGGATGGACCTGCGCGATGAGATCGCGGGCACGCGCGGGACGATCTGGCTCAACCACTTCCTGCGCACGGGGTTCGAGATGTTCTCGGCGCCGGGATCGGGCGGTGGCTATGTCGCCGAGAAGGCCGAAAGCACGTCGGGCTGGCTGTTCCCGGTCGGCGACGAGGTGTCGGAGCTCGGTTACACGGACATGTTCAACGACATGTTCCGGGCGATCGACGAAGGCCGGGCGCCGCGCGAGACGTTCTATGACGGCTACGTGGTCAACGCGATCATGGACGCCGCATACCGGTCGGCGAGGGCGCATGCCTGGGAACCGGTCGAGCTCGACTGGCGCGCCGGGACGACGGCACGGATCGCCTCGGAACCCGAGACGTTCGAGGGCCAGGTCGTGATCAAGCGCGAGATCCTGCCCGACGGCCGTCACAAGCTGATCCTCAAGGACCCGGCGTCGGGCGACTTCACCGACCGGGTCGTCGCGGGCGGCTGAAGCGGCGATCCTGCGGCTGTGCGGCCGGCCGCGGCCCGGCGGCGATCCGGTGGCTGAAACGGCGATCCGGCCGCGGTCCGGGGCCGGTCCGGCCGCGGTCCGGCGGCGATCGGGTGGCTGAAACGGCGATCCGGCCGCGGTCCGGAGCCGATCCGGCGGCGGTCCACGCGAATCGTGCCTTGCGGTCATTGACTGCCCCGTCGCCACTCCCCTGTCGTCAGGCATGGCCGGGGAATGCATCAGGATGCATGATCCGCCGTCGCCGTGAGCGTGGTCATACAGCGTGGATGGATGAACATGCACGGGAGCGGGGCGTCGACCCGCGGAGGTCCCGCCGAGCGTTCACCCAGCGAGCGCAGGGCAGGAAAGCCGAGCCGAGCGTCGGCAGGAAAGCCGAGCCGAGGCCGGGAAAGCCGAGCCGACGCTCCTCAGGGCGTGACCTCGGACACACCCGACCGCGCGCCGGCGGCCACACCGGACGGGATCCCGGTCTCGATCCACTCGGCGAGGGAATCGCGGGCGAACAGCTGGTCGACGACCATCGCCGACGCGCCGATCACGCCGGCGAGCCCCCCGAGCGAGGACCGCTGGATGAGCAGGTCACGGGTCGCCAGGGGCAGCGAGCGGCCGTAGATCGTCTCCCGGATGGCGGCCAGCAGCTGGTCCGGGCTGTTCGCCACGCCACCACCGATGACGATGAGCGACGGGTTGAAGAAGTTGACGACGCTGGCCAGCATCGACCCGACGCGCCGACCCGCCGCGCCGAGCAGAGCCACGGCGACGGGATCGCCGAACGATGCGGCCCGGGCGACATCCTCGGCCGTCACGAAACCGCGCTGGTCCAGCGCGGTCCGGAGCCGCGGGCTGCGACCCTCCTCCGCGGCGGCCTGGCCCGCCCGGCCGATCGCCGCTCCCCCGGCCAGCGCCTCGAGACAGCCGATGTTGCCGCAGCGGCAGACGACGGCCGGGTCGTCGGTCACCTGGATGTGGCCGACGTCGCCGGCACTGCCCTGCGCGCCGCGGTGGAGGTGCCCGTCCGAGATGATCCCGGCCCCGATGCCGGTCCCGATCTTGACGACCACGACGTTGGCGTGGCCGGCGGCGATCCCCGAGCGCCACTCCCCGAGCGCCAGGACGTTGACGTCGTTGTCGACCCAGACGGGGGCGCCGTAGCGCGCGGCGAACCGCTCGCGGATCGGGTAGCCGTCCCAGCCGGGCATGATCGGCGGCGAGATCGGCCGACCCGATCCGAACTCCACCGGGCCGGGCACGCCGATGCCGATCCCCCACAGGCGGCCGTGGAGATCGGGGGTCGTCCGCAGCAGCGTGTCGAACAGGGCGTCGACCCGATCGAGACCCTGCTCGGGACCGGCCTCGATCCGCGCCGGCTCGTCATGATGGCCGAGGATCCGGCCGTCGAGCGTCGTGACCGCGACGTCGATGCTGGTCGCGCCGAGGTCGGCGACGAGGATGTGCCCGCCGTCCGCGTTGAAGGTGAGCTGGCGGGGCGGCCGCCCACCGGTGCTCGGGCCGACGTCGCCCTCGGTCACCAGCCCGCGCTCGATCAGCTCGCCGACCCGCTGGGCCACCGTGGCCCTGCCCAGCCCGGTCCGGGCGACCAGCTCCGACCGGGAGCGGGACCGGCCGTAGCGGATCTCGTCGAGGACGACGACGAGCGCATCGAGCGACTCGTCGGGCAGCGGCCCGAACGATGGCTGTGACTCACCGCCCGAAGAGGCGACCATCGCCCGATGATACGCCGCGGTCCAGCGTGCGCACCGGACTTTTGCACTTGACATGACAAAGTACGATGAGCGTCGGAGGAAGTCCGGAGCGCAGCGGCCCACCGGCCGTGACGCCCAGCGATGAACTGAACCCGAGTTCCATCTAGATCGTCTAGACAGGTCGCCGGACCCAGCCAGCGGGTGACACAGGGCATGAGGAGGATCGCCGACGTCGGCGCGGCCGTCATCGGCACTGGCTTCATCGGGACCGTCCACGTCGAGGCCCTGCGCCGGATCGGCGTGCAGGTCCGCGGCGTCCTGGGCAGCACGCCCGAGCGCGGTGCGGTGCGCGCGGACGCCCTCGGGGTCCCGCGCGCCTACGACTCGATCGACGACCTCCTTCACGATCCGGCCGTCGAGGTCGTCCACGTCACCTCCCCGAACGATCTCCACCTGCCCCATGCCCGGGCGGCCCTCGCGGCCGGCCGTCACGTCGTGTGCGAGAAGCCGCTGGCGATGTCCGCCGTCGAGTCGGCGGAGCTGGTCGAGCTCGCCGCGCGGACCGGGCTCGTCAACGCGGCCAACTTCAACATCCGCTACTACCCGCTCAACCAGCACGCCCGCGAGGTCGTCGCCGCAGGCGACATCGGTGCCGTGCGGCTCGTCACCGGCCGCTACTTCCAGGACTGGCTGCTGCTCGAGAGCGACTGGAACTGGCGGCTCGAGCCCGGCCGTGGCGGGGCCCTGCGCGCGGTCGGGGACATCGGCTCGCACTGGCTGGACCTGATGACCTTCGTCACCGGCCAGCGCGTGGTCGAGGTGATGGCCGACCTCAGCACCTTCGTCCGGACCCGACGCGAACCCGCCGGCCCGGTCGAGACCTTCTCGACCGAGGTCGCCACAGAGACCGTCACCCGGGTCATCGCCACCGAGGACGCCGCGACCATCCTCCTCCGTTTCGAGGACGGCGCCCGCGGCTCGGTCAGCATCAGCCAGATCAGCGCCGGGCGGAAGAACTCGCTCCAGTACGAGATCGACGGGTCGCGCTCGTCGATCGCCTGGGATTCGGAGCAGCCCGACCAGATCTGGCTGGGCCATCGCGACCGCCCGAACGAGATCCTGCTCAAGAACCCGGCCCTCATGGGCGCCGCCGGGCGAGCCGCCGCTGCCCTCCCCGGCGGCCATGTCGAGGGCTTCGGCGACACGTTCGCGGCGCACTTCCGAGCGGTCTACGCGGACGTCGTGGCCGGCCGGCCCGCCGACCGACCCACCTACCCGACCTTCGCCGACGGCCACGACGAGATGCTGGTCAATGACGCCATCGCGGACAGCGCCCGCCTCGGACGCTGGGTCGAGGTCGTCCGGGCGCCGCTCCCCGTCAGCACGGAGGCGCACCGATGAGACTCGGCCTGCTGACCGCTCCGTTCCCCGAGACGCCCCTGATGGAGGTCGCCGACTGGACGGCCGCGAACGGCTTCGAGAGCCTCGAGATCGCCTGCTGGCCGCGCGCCGCGGGCGCGACCCGTCGCTATGCCGGCACCAGCCATATCGACGTCGCGAACCTGTCGGCCGGTCAGGCGACCGAGATCGTCGACGAGATCGCGGCCAGGGGCCTGGCCATCTCCGGGCTCGGTTACTACCCGAACCCGCTCCACCCCGACCCCGCCCATCGCGCCGAGGTCATCGGCCACCTCAAGCACGTCATCACCGCAGCCGAGCTGATGGACGTGCCACTGGTCAACACGTTCATGGGCGCCGACGGCTCGAAGGACCAGGACGCCAACTGGGAGGAGGCCCTCCGGGTCTGGCCCGACATCGTCGGCTTCGCCCGGGATCACGGCCGCAGGATCACCATCGAGAACTGCCCGATGCTGTTCAGCAAGGACGAGTGGCCCGGCGGTCACAACCTCGCCACGACGCCGCGCATCTGGCGCCGCATCCTCGAGCAGTGGGGTGGCACGATCGGGCTCAACTTCGACCCGTCGCACCTGATCCTCCAGATGATCGACATCCCGCGGTTCATCCGCGAGTTCGGGCCCCACATCCTCCACGTCCAGGCCAAGGACCTGCTCATCGATCGCGACGGGCTGTACGAGCGCGGCGTCTTCTCGATGGGGATGGGCTGGCAGATCCCGCGCCTGCCCGGCCTCGGCGACGTCGAGTGGGGTCCGCTGTTCGCCGCGCTGTGGCGCGCCGGCTACGACGGCGACGTGATCATCGAGCACGAGGATCGCGACTTCGAGAAGACCGACGACCTCGTCAAGCGCGGGTTCCTGCTCGCGCGCGACGTCCTCCGCCCGTACATCAAGTGAGGCCATGACCCTCTCGATCGACGACCTGACCTACCGCGACGTCGCCAAGACCATCGATCATTCGCTGCTCCGCCCGGAGCTCGATGACGCGTTCGTCGAGGCCGGCTGCCGGCTCGC
>DASYSM010000016.1:0-2780 GCA_036003325.1 Candidatus Limnocylindrales bacterium | reverse complement strand
CGGCTGCGCTCCTGGAGGATGCGTGCGATGCGGAACAGGTACTTGGCCCGTTCCTTGCCGGGGAGCGTGCCCCACGACCGTGTCTGGGCGCGGCGAGCGGCACGGACCGCGCGATCGGCATCGGCCGGGGTGGCCTTCGCGATGAGCGCCAGGCGCTCTTCGGTGGCCGGGTTGACGGTGGCGAACGTGCCGCCGTCGCCGGCCGCCACGTCGCGGCCACCGATGAACAGCCCGTAGCGCTCCTTGAGCGTGACGATGTCGCGCGATTCGGGCGCCGGCGCGTACTCCCACGGGATCGCCTGACCGTCGCCCAGACCCCAGCTCGATGGCGCCCGGTCACCCGCCGGGACGAGCGAGGTCTTCGTGTCGGTGACCATGCCGGCCATTATGGCACCGGGGTCGCGAACCACCCTCGATCGCGCGGCGCGGAGGCCGGGGTCAGCAGCGGTACGTCTGGAGCGGGTAGGCGTGCTCGCAGTAGCGGATGTGCAGGTGGTCGTCGTGGCCCGGGTAATGGACCGTCAGGCCCTCGCCGATGAGCACCGGATCGTTGAAGTAGATGAGCTTGACGTGACCCGGCGCGGCGGCCCGGATGTCCTTGATGAGCGCGCGCGTCGCCGTCCGGCTGTAGGAGGCGAGCCGCCAGGTCGTCCCGTACGAACACTGGTTCTCGGCCTTGCGGATCGGCCGGATGTCGACATCGAGTCCGACCTCGTGGGTCTGGTGCAACGGGATGTTGCCGCCGTGCTCGTAGCTCGCATCACCGACCGACACGCGCCCGTGACCGGTCGCCACGAACACCTTGGCCGCCGCTTCGAGCTGGCCGATGGCCGCGCCGGTCGCCCAGTTGGCCTTCCCGTTCCCGACGCTGTAGTCGCACAGGATCCCGGTCGTGAACGAGGGGTAGTCGTAGTGCCACAGGAGGTTGCGCCAGGTGGCCTGCCCGACCCCCGCCGGCGGCGTCATCCCGACGTGCTTCTGGAAGGTGATGACGGCGTTCCGCGTCGGGATGTCGTAGTGACCGTTGACGCTCAGCCCGGCGTGGCGCTTGGAGTTGAGCTGGCGCTGGAGCACGAGGACGGCTTCGCCGGTGCTCCCCGGCTTGAGCGGCACGATCAGCTTGAGCCAGGTCGCGTCCCCGACGATGCCATCGGGCGTCAGGCCATTGGCGGATTGGAAGGCCTTGACCGCGTTCTGCGTCGTCAGCCCGAAGATGGCGTCCGCCGCGACGGAGAAGCCGCGGGCCCGCAGGAACCCCTGGACGGCACGAACGTCGGTGCCGCGGTTGCCGAGGCTCTGGTTCGGGAAATGCGCCTTGGCGAACGCCCCGACCTCGGACGGCGTCCCGGCCAGCAACAGCAGGACGAAGGCGAACGGGGCGAGTCGGCGGATGACGCGCGGCACGGCGTCTAGGGTACTCACCTCTCTGGCGGCGCGGGCGACGTCGTCGCACAGCGGTGTCTGCCTCAGCCGGTCGCGTGCGCCCCGGAACGACGACACGTCTCGGCGGCGGTTTCGATGGCGAACACGACGGCCTCGCGCAGGCGATCCGGAGCGGCGAGGCCGGCGCGACCCCAGTCGTGCTCGATCCAGCGGGCGAGGAACGCGCCACCGAACGCATCGCCGGCGCCGACGGTATCGACCACGTCCACCGCGGGCACCGGGACCTCGAAGGCCTGGCCGCGGGTCACGACGCGCACCGGACGACCGCCATCGGTCACGACGACGACCGCCGGGCCGCGCTCGACAAGCTCGCGCGCCGCCGTGGCCGGGGTCGCACCGGGACGCAGGTAGGCGAGGTCGTCGACGCTGGCCTTGACCACATCGCTCCGGGCGATGACCGGGTCCAGGCGCGCGAGATATCCACGCCGGTCGGCGATCGCGGCCGGCCGGCAGTTCGGGTCGAGCATCACGAGCGTCCGCTCGTCGGCGCGCGCGACGCCGGCGCCCAGGACGGACGCCACCGGCTCGATGACGAGCCCGAGACTGCCCACATGGAGCGCGGCAGGACGGGCGGCAAGAGCCGCGGCCAGGGCGTCCTCACCGAGGTCCTCGACCGACGTCCCGGCCGTGTGGAACCGGTACCTCGCGCTGCCGTGCGCGTCGAGCTCGGCGATCGCCAGGGTCGTCGGCGCGTCGGTCGACATCGTCATCGACAGGTCGACGCCGTCGGCCACCAGCGCGTCGCGCAGTCGGCGTCCGAATGCATCCATCGACAACGCGCCCAGGAACGCGACCTCGCCACCGAGCCGGGCGATCGTCCGGGCCACATTGAACGGGCCGCCGCCGGGAACGGCCAGGAGGGTGCCGTCCGGGCGGACGAGCTGGTCGAAGAGGGCCTCACCGGCCACGACGATCATGGGCGGCATGGTACGGGCGGCTACCCTGCTGGGCATGGACCGACGCACCGACGCCGTCGAGCTGCTCGACGGCCCGCTCGATGACCTTGGCGCGCTGGCCGGCAACCTGCGCGACCTGGGACGGATCAACCGCCATCTCGGCGGCGTGGACCTGAGCGCGACTGCGATCGACGCGCTGGCTGCGCATGTCGATGCCCTGACGCTGCTCGATGTCGGGACGGGCGGCGCCGACATCCCGATGGCCCTCATCGCCCGCGCCCGAGATCGTGGACGGCGCATCGCGGTGATCGGGCTCGACAGCCGGCCCGAGGTGCTCGAAGCGGCCGTCCTGGCCACGCCGGCGCTGGCGACGACCGACGGTCTCGAGCTGCACGTCGGTGACGGCACGGCACTCCCCTACGGCGACCGGTCGTTCGACGT
>DASYSM010000015.1:0-20993 GCA_036003325.1 Candidatus Limnocylindrales bacterium | reverse complement strand
TCGACGGTCTCGAGGATCGCGTTCGATTGCTCGATCACCGGGTCGTATCGACGGTGCTGCATCTCGATCCGTGAGGTGACGAGGCTCAGGACGGGCAGGCGGGCGTCATCCGGGATCCGGTCGATCTCCTCGATGGCGGTCTGGTGCTGGCCGCCGCCCATGATCTCCGGGATGGCTCCGGCGATCGTCGCCGCGACTGCATCGGGATCGCCGGCCTGACGGTAGTGGTAGGCGGCGACTCGCCAGTCGGTGGCGGCCGCTGCTTCGGCCACGACGCGATGAAGGCCGCCAACGGCGTCGGGCGAGAACGTGGACCGCAGCCGTGCCTCGAGGAACTCGCGGACGAGCGGGTGATAACGCTGGGCGACCGCGCCGTCCGCGACGGCCGGGTGAGGAGTGTCAGCCGTTCCGCTGCGGCACTCAGCCGGGCGACCTCGGTCGGGTCCAGGCCCGTCACGACCCCAGCCAGCTCAGCCGGAACGACCTGGAGGATCGACGTTCGCATCAGGAATTGCTGGAGGTCGTCGGGGAGATCACCCACGACCTCTTCGGCCAGATAGTCGTACAGCTCCTGGTCGGCTCCGGTCAGGCCACGGACGAACCGCCGGATGTCCGCCGGGGACCGATCACGCAACGCGGCCTGGACCAGTTGGAGCGAGGCGGCCCAGCCTTCTGTCCGGGCCGCGACATCGGCCAGGACGTCGGGTTCGAGCTCGCGTCCGTATGTCTCGGCGAACAGCCGCGCCGTCTCGGTCGAATCGAACCGGAGGTCGTCGGTGCCGAGCTCGGCGACCTCGCCTGCGGCGCGCATCCGAGCCAGCGGGATGCCGGGCACCCGGCGGCTGGCGAAGATGATCGACAGGCGCTCGGGTGCCCTGGCGACGAGCTCGCGGGCGATCAGCCGGACGTCCGGCGACTCGTCCACGAGATGGAAGTCATCGAGGATGAGGACCGCGCCACGCTCGGCGATCGCGGGCAGCTCGCGCAGGAAGACATCGGTCGCGGCCTCCCTCGTCGGCCCGCCCATCGACAGGTCACCGAGCATCGCAGCCGATGTCGGCGCGAACCCCGGATCGTGCTCGCGGCCGGCGGCGACCAGATGACTGATGAACGAGATCCAGTCCCGGTCGTCATCGTCGAGCCGATACCAGATCGTTCGCAGCCGGGTACGGCGCGAGAAATCGGCAAGCAGCGTGGTCTTGCCGTATCCGGCATCGGCCAGGACGAGGATGACGCGTTGATGGACCTTGGCCGCAAGCCAGTCGAGCAGTCGGTCGCGCGCGAGCGTCTGGTCCCGAAGCGCGGGGCGCTGGACCTTCGCGAGCTGGATGGGATAGCCGTTCATCCTGTCGCCGTGGGCTCCATGCGACATCGAACCGGCCCCGGCATGCCCCGCGCCGGCGACGATCGGTCTCCACACCCCGGGCTCCTGGGCAGGCCGCGGTGGATGGGGAGGCGCGAACGATACGGACTGTCCGCTCAGCGTGTCAACGAGCGAATCGGGTCCGGGCATGCGACCCATCTTGCCGAGAGCCGCTCACCCGCCGATTAGCTGCGACCGGTGACGGCGTCGCCCCGACTCAGCCTTCGTATTCGAAGCCGATCTTGACCTCGACGCGGTACTCGACGATCTCGCCGTCGGCGACGATGGCGGTCGACTTCACGACTTCGACGGTCTGGATGTTGCGGACGGTCTTGGAGGCGGTGGCGACGGCCTGGCGGGCGGCATCGCTCCACGACCGCGGACTGGTGCCGACCATCTCGCGGATGATGATGACGCCCACGGGCTGCCTCCTCATGCTGCTGTCGAGCGGCCATCATGACACGAGGCCGACCCGTTTCCGGGCCGGCCTCGTGGCTGCTCAGGGGATTCGGCGTTGGGCGCGCCGTCGCGACCGATCGGCTAGACGGAGGCCGTGGCGGTGAGCGTCCCGGCTCGGACCTTGTCGAAGCAGGTGCTGCAGTAGACGGGTCGATCGTTCCGTGGCGCGAATGGCACGACGGCCTGACCCCCGCAGGCCCCGCACACCGCGGCATGGAACTCGCGTGGGCCCTCGGCGGAGCGAGCGCGCTTGGCGACCGCCCGGCATGAGGGGCACCGTTGGGGGTCGTTGGTCAACCCCTTGCTCGAGAAGAACGCCTGCTCGCCGGCCGAGAAGACGAACTCCTCGGTGCAATCGCGACAGGTCAAGGTACGGTCCTGGTACACCCTCTCCAGACCCTCCTGCGCTCGTCCGCGTTGACGGAGTCGTCCGCGACGCCGAGTGGGGGCGGGTCGGCGACGGGCGCGCGTTTTGAAGGGGTGCGCGCTCGGTCGAACCCGGGCTCGGGCCCGGAACTCATAGCCGTGAAGATACGCGCGCCGTCAAGCCCTGTGACAGCCCTGATTCGTCACGCGGGCCCCGGCTGCGGGAATGCTCGCCGGGTCAGGCCGTTTCGGCGTATCGATCGGCCGCGTAGCTGACGAATCTGGTCTGGGTCTTCTTGAACCAGAGTTGGATCTCGCCGGTCGGTCCGTTGCGATGCTTCGCGAGCTTGAGGTTGATCACCTCGCCGTCCTGGGCCTGGTCGTCCTGACCCCGCTCCTTCTCGCGCCACAGGAACATCACGAGGTCGGCATCCTGCTCGATGGCGCCCGACTCGCGGAGGTCCGACAGCCGCGGCTCCTTCGACTCGCGCATCTCCGGCTGGCGCGACAGCTGCGACAGCGCGATGACCGGCACCGACAGCTCGCGCGCCAGAGCCTTGAGCCCGCGCGAGATCTCCGAGACCTCCTGGACGCGGTTGGCGTCGCGATTGCTGGTCGTCGCCTGCATGAGCTGGAGGTAGTCGACGATGACCAGGTCGAGCCCGGACTCGGCCTGCAGCCGACGCGCCTTGGTCCGCAGCTCCATGGCCGAGATGTTGGGCGTGTCGTCGATGTACATCGGGGCTTCCGACAGGGCGTTCATGGCCGGCGCGATACGGGCGAAGTCGAGCTCCTCGAGGAAGCCCGAGCGCAGCCGCTGCGAATCGATGTTGGCCACGCTCGAGAGCAGGCGGAGGACGAGCTGCTCCTTGCTCATCTCGAGGCTGAACAGGCCGACGCTCTTGCGCTCCTTGACCGCGGCGTGCTCGGCGAGGTTGAGCGCGAAGCTCGTCTTGCCCACGGACGGACGGGCCGCGACCACGACGAGGTCGCTCTTCTGGAGCCCCGTGGTCAGCGTGTCAAGATCGGTGAAGCCGGTCCGCACACCGCTGATCTCGCCGCGATGGGCGTGCAGGTAGTCGAGCCGGTCGTAGGCGTCGTGGAGCAGCGACTTGAGCGGGCTGAACCCGGCGTCGACACGCTTCTGGCTGACGGCGAACAGCTCTGCCTCGGCCCGGTCGATCGCCTCGGTCACCTCGGCCGGATCCTCGTAGCCGATGCCGGCGATCCTGCCGGCCGCCGCGATCAGGTTGCGCAGGACGGCCTTGCGCTCCACGATCCGGGCGTACTGCGCGACATGGACCGCCGTCGGCGTCTCGTTCGACAAGCTCGACAGGTAGGCGCGCCCCCCGATGGCTTCGAGCTCCTCGCGACGCTCCAGCGCCTCCGCGACGGTCACGATATCGATCGGCTCGCGGCGTTCGAACAGGTCGAGCACGGCGGCGTAGATCCTGCCGTTGGCCTGCCGGTAGAAATCGGCCGGGCGCAGGAACTCGGCGACCTCGATGACCGCGTCGCGGTCGATCAGGATCGCCCCGAGCACCGATTGCTCAGCCTCGAGACTCTGCGGCGGAAGACGATCGATCACGAGCAGCGGACTCCATCAACGATTGGGAGCCTGATAGTGCGATCCCGAGGGTCGCTCCCGGTCAACCAACACCGGCGAGCCGGCGCCGGCCGTCCACCAACTTCCCAGCACCGTGGGCACCGTGTGGACGAATTCGTGGATATCCACCGGGCCAACGCTCGCTCGACCGAGAATCGGCGCGCCGGGCGGTCGCGGCGAAGGCGGAAGGTGAGCAAAGGAGCGAGCGCACCCCAAGATGCGTGAACGACTGGCGGAGGCTTCCAACGAACGCCTCGGCCGTCCGGCGCGCCGCCCGCCGTCAGTCGAGGCGGCGGATGACGCCGATCAACTTGCCTTGGATCCTCACGTCGTCATAGAACTGGGCTGGGTAGGCGTCATTGGCCGGCTGGAGGCGGATCTGGTCCTTCTCCTTGAAGAACCGCTTGAGAGTGACCGCGTTCTCCTCGACCTGGGCGACCACGATGTCGCCGTTGCGGGCGGTGGTCTGCGGGCGGATCAGCACGAAGTCGCCGTCGGCGATGTGCGCCTCGATCATCGAATCGCCGCGGACGCGCAGGACGTACGCATCGCCACCGGGCGCCAGGACGTCCGGGATGGCCATCGTCTCGGTCGCGTCCTGGTAGGCCTCGATCGGGCCGCCGGCCGCGATCTCGCCGATGATCGGCACCACCCGGGCATCGCCCGTGGTCGCCTGGGGCACCAGCTCGCTGGTCAGGCCCAGGCGGATCGCCGCGGTCGGGGTGAGCCGGATCGCGCGCGACTGGGCGGCCCCGCGCTCGAGGTAGCCCTCGCGTTCGAGGATCTGGAGGTGGTGGTGGACCGCCGATGTCGAGGCAAGCCCGACCGCGCGCGCGATCTCGCGGACCGACGGCGGATAGCCGCGGGCGCGCAGGGTCGCCGCGATGTAGTCGAGGATCTTGACCTTCCGCTCGGCGTCGTGCTTCGTCACTCGCGCCTCCTTGGAGCCATCATAGCGAACAGACGTTCGATGTCAAGGCAGGACCATCGTCCGCCCTCGGGCGCCCCGGCGTGAGGCTGGTAGACTTCCACCTCCCCAGGCATCAGGAGGCGGCCACGCATGGCGCGCGACACGAAGCGAAGCAAGCGGTCGAGAAGCGGCGTCGGGATCGGACGCGCCCTGTCAGTGCTCGCCTTCCTGCCGATCGCCAGCCGGGTGCCGATGTACACACGCCTGATCACGTCGCTGGTCATGGACGAGCGCATGCCGGCCAATCGCAAGGCGATGCTGGCCGGTGCCGCAGGCTATCTGGTCCTCGGTCGCGACCTGATCCCCGACGACTGGCCGATCATCGGCGGGCTCGACGACCTCGTCGTCGTCGTGCTGGCCGCCGAGATGTTCCTCGACGGGGTGCCCGACGACCTGCTCGAGGAGAAGCTCGCCGAGCTCGGCATCGATCGGGCCGAATTCGATCGTGACGTCGCCCAGGTCCGGCGCTTGACGCCGGGTCCGGTCCGGCGGACCATCCGCCGCGGCGCCGACCTGGTCGGCGGGATCGGCGACGCCATGAGGCAGCTCGGTCTCGGGCCCCGGACGCGGGCCTGGATCAACAGGGAGGATCGCAACGCGTGAAGGTCATCCTGACCAAGGACGTGCCGAAGGTCGGCAAGAGCGGGGAGATGAAGCAGGTGGCCGACGGTTTCGCCACCAACTTCCTCATCCCCCAGAAGCTGGCCGTGCCCGCGGCCGGTGGCGCCTATCGGGCCTGGCAGCACGACATCGCCAGCCGTGAGGACAAGCGCAAGCGGGAGCGTGAAGAGGCCGAGATCGCGGCGACCCGCATCTCCAGCACGACGCTGACCATGGGGGTCAAGGTCGGCGAGGGCGGCAAGCTGTACGGCTCGATCACCTCGAAGGACATCGCCGATGCACTCGCGCGGCGCGGCATCGAGGTGGACCGCCACAAGATCGATCTCGAGGAGCCGCTCAAGACGCTCGGCACGTACAAGGTGGCCATCAAGGTGTTCACCGGGATGACTCCCGAAGTCACGGTGGTCGTCGAGCCCAAGGGCTGATCCGCTCGGGCGCTACGACCCGGCCAGCCGCCAGATCGTGACCCGGTCGTTCTGGTAGACCGTCTCGAACAGGGGGCTCGACGAGAAATCGGTGCCCGGCGCGCCGTTGCACTGGTCGCCGTCGGACAGCACGTACGTCGCGCCGTAGATCGCCATCTTCTCGGCCGCCACCTCCGGTCCGTCGCAGTAGATGGCCGTCGTGTCGGCGGCGCGGGGCTCCGGGTCATAGCCGAGGTTGGCGGCGTACGGCCCGAAGGTCGTGATCCGCAACCGCCCGGCCAGGTCCACCGGTGAGTTGATGTTCGGGTCGGTGATGAACACCGACCGGTCGGGCGTGTTCGCCGCGATCCAGTGGGCCGCCTGTTCCTCGGGGATCCCCAGCGCGACGTCGGTCGCCTCCATGTGCCACAGCCCGATGAGCAGCGGCGACAGCGCCGACACCAGCACGACCGCCACGATCAGCGGCCTCGGCCAGCGCCGGATCAGCCAGCCGGCCAGGATCGCGACCGCGATCCACATGATCTGGAAGTACTTGTTCATGTCGAACTCGACCGCGCTGACCACGACGATGTTGGGCACGATGAACAGGGCGGCCACCCAGGCAACCAGGAACCAGCGGTTCGGCATCCTGCGCGCCGTGACGCCGGCGATGACCGCCAGCACGAATGGGATGCCCAGGTTGGTCAGATAGAAGAATCCGACCGCGACCGGCCCATCGCCGAAGCGTGCCTCGCTCCAGCCGAGCACGAAGCGGAACGCCCCGATATCGCCCTGCTGGACGATCGCCCCGACGATGAACGGGGCCGCGAGGACGATCGGGGCGAGGAACAGGATCGCGTCACGGACGACCGTCCTGGCACGCCAGGCGCCGGTCGTCGCGACATACAGGAACACGATGAGGTAGGTCGCCGGGAAGGCGAAGAACTGGAACGGCGCGAGCAGGGCGGCCAGGATCCCGGCGAGCAGAACGCCCAGCGGCCGGCGGCCGAGACAGGCCACGATCAGCAGCACGACCGTCACCAGGCCCGGTAGCCCGAACGTCGTCGCGCGGTGGGGCAGGAAGCCGGTCCCGAAGATCGACGCGATCTTGAACCACGGCCAGCCGTCGATCCAGGTGTTGTCGTACGAGATGTGGCTGACCAGGTCGACGACGTTGCCGCCGCCCGCGATCAGGTCGCCGATCAGCCGGATCCAGCCCATCCCGCCACCGAAGCAGACGAGCACCGTCGCGATCGCGGCGACCCGGCGGCTGTTCGTGAGCTGGATCGACAGGCCCCACGTCACGAGCGCCAGGACGCCGGCGAAGACCGCGCTCGACAGGAAGTAGATGGGGATCAGGTCGATGCCCGACACCGTCGAGGTGATGGCGCCGTCGAAGTCAGCGAACCAGTGGTAGGTCAGCGGTTCGCCCGCGAAGTAGGGCACCTGCGGCGGGAAGTTCCCGGCGGCGATGCTCGCCCCGATCGAGACATGGACCAGGAAGTCGCTCCAGTTCCAGCCGCCGCTGACCCAGCCGTTCGGCGTCTCATGCCAGCCGTTGCTGAACAGGACGACGCCGACGATGAGCCCGACCGCGACGGCCAGGTACCAGGCGAGCCCGTCGTCCCAGATCGCCAGGACGAGATCGTCGCGGGTCGGCCGGCGAAGCGGTGCCAGCCAGCGATGGCGGAGCTGCGCGACGACGAGCGTCGCGACGGCGAGCAGGACCGCGCTGACGATGATCGCCTCGCGTCCGAACCCGCCGAGGCGAGCGACGAGGTTGACGAGATGGGCCGACACGTAGGTGCTGGTCACGATGGCCGCGCCGACGGCCCCCGGGTTCCCGAGGGTCGGGACGACCCGTCGGATCACGATCCAGCCCGGGACGAAGAACAGGATCGGCCAGATCAGGACGACCGACGTCAGCGGCAGCGCCCAGGCGATGGCGGCGCCGAGACAGATCGCGGCCAGGATCGCGACGTTGGGCAGGAGCGCCGGCGGACCGGTCCGCGTCACGCCGCCGCCGGCAGCGGCGGACGTCTCGTCGGCGTCGGGCGTGACGGGCTCGGCGCCGCCGATGCGGGCAGGGGGTTCCACAGCGGGACGATGATAGCGACGATGGCTGCGCGGACGATCCTGCACGTCGATCTCGACGCGTTCTTCGCGGCCGTCGAGCAGCGTGACCGACCGGAGCTGCGTGGTCGGCCCGTGGTCGTCGGAGGCGGCGGGGGCGAGGACGCCCGCGGCGTGGTCTCGGCCGCGAGCTACGAGGCGCGCGTGTTCGGGATCCATTCGGCGATGTCGCTGCGCGAGGCCTACCGGCGCTGTCCCGACGCGGTGTTCCTGCCCGTCGATGGCCGGCGCTACCAGGCGGCCAGCCGCGAGGTGATGTCGATCCTTCGGCGGTACACACCGCAGGTCGAGCCGATCTCCATCGACGAGGCATTCCTCGACGTGACCGGCTCGTTCGCCTTGTTCGGCGACGGGCCGACCATCGCCCAGCGGATCAAGGACGACATCCGGGCCGAGGTCGGGCTGACCGCGTCGGTCGGGGTCGCGGGCACCAAGCTGGTCGCCAAGGTCGCGTCGGACCTGCGCAAGCCGGACGGGCTGGTGGTCGTGCCCACCGGCGACGAGGCGGCCTTCCTGGCGCCGCTGCCGATCGGTCGCCTGTGGGGCGTCGGCGACAAGACGGCGGTCGCGCTCCGCGAGTACAGCGTCCGGACGATCGGAGACCTCGCGGCGCTTCCGCCGGACCTGCTCGTCCGCCGGTTCGGCAAGCACGGCGCGTCGCTGGTCGACCGGGCGCGCGGCATCGATCCGGACCCCGTCCACGACGGCGATCCGGCCAAGTCGGTCGGCCACGAGCACACCTTCGAGGTGGACACCAGCGATCCCGAGGTCATCGAGCGGACGCTCCTGGCGATGTCCGACGGCGTGGCCGGGCGGCTGCGGTCGGCGGGCGTGCGGGCGGGGACGGTGGCGGTCAAGATCCGGGACAGCGGCTTTCGGACGATCACCCGGCAGCGGACGCTCCCCGAGCCGACCGACCTGACCGGTCCGATCTACGCGACCGCCCTCGATCTGGCGCGCCCGGAGATCCGCGGCATGCGGGTCCGTCTGCTGGGGGTGACGGCGTCGAACCTGGGCGAGCGCGAGCAGCTGTCGCTGTTCGAGTCCGATGAGCCACGCCATCGCCGCGCCATCGAGGCGGCGGACGCGCTCCGCCGGCGCTACGGCGAACGGGCGGTCACGCGGGCCCGGCTCCTCGGGGCGGGATTGCCGGCGCCGTTCGAGCGCGACCCGCGGAACCCGCTCGACCGGCGGGCGCGCGGTCTGCCGGTCGAGGTCGATGGCGCAGCCGCCGCGGACGGCGAGGACCGTGACAGCCAAGCTGACACGACGCTCGACGATATTCCGTCCGACGAGGCTTGACGTCGAACACCTGTTCGGTCTACAGTCGCGTCAGAACCGAACAGACGTTCTGTCGAACGAGTGCCCCGGACGACATGACCCAGCGAACGAGCCCCCGGAAAGGATCGTCAGATGGCATTCATCCGAGTCGAACCGGTCGAGGTCCAGGTGCGGACCGACTGGTTCAGCGGTCGACCGACCGAGATCACCTGGGGTGACGAGCGCCTCAGCATCACCCGTCTCGCGGCGGTCCGCGAGGAAGCCGCCGCGTACCCGGTCATCAGCGGCCCGCGGACGCTGTTCGAGGTGGACACGCCACGGGCGCGGCTGTCGCTGACGTTCATGCATCGATCGCGGCGCTGGACCGTCACGGGTCTCGATGACGAGGTCCGCCGCCGTCGAGCCGCGTAGGCGCGGCAACTTCAGAATCGGCGCTCCGGAACCTGGGGGTCACGAGAGCGCCGGCCGCGGGCGGCTGGCCCTCCCCGACGCCGCCCGAGTCGTGGGTCTCGGGGCGGGCGCGCCGGTACCGCGCCCGCCCCGGCTCCGACCGCGCGTCCACCGGAACCTGATGCCTTGTGTGGTGACCCGAAGCCCGCCTGCAGCGATGCCTCGCCGCCGGCCGGTCGGGCCGCCCCCGAACCCCAGCCGCAACCGTACAATCGGTGCGTGGAACCGTCGTCGGCCACCCGTTTTCGTGATCTGACCCTCGGCGAGTTCGTCGAGGAGCTCGGCTCCGCGGCACCCGTTCCCGGCGGAGGCAGCGCGTCGGCCGTCACGGCCAGTCTCGGCTCCTCGCTGGTCGCCATGGTGGCGGCCCTGTCGATGGGCCGGCCGCGCTACGCGGAGCATGCCGACCTGCACGCCTGGGCCAACGCGTCCGGTCTCGCCTTGGCCGATCGGTTCCTCCAGCTCGCCGACGAGGATGCAGCCGCGTACGCGGAGTTCGCCGCCGCGATGAAGCTGCCGCGTGAGACCGACGATGAGCGCGCGGCCCGCTCGTCCGCTCTCCAGGCGGCCGCCCGGCACGCGTCGGAGGTGCCGATGGCCTGCGTCGAGGCGTGCCTCGAGCTCGTGTCGGTGGCCGAGGCGCTCGCCGGCCGGAGCAATGTCAACGCGGCCAGCGACCTGAACGTGGCGGCCCTGCTCGGGGAGGCCGCGGCCCGAGGCGCCGGGGCCAACGTCATGATCAACCTGCCCTCGATCGGCGACCCCGACCTCGAAGGCGAGCTCATGACGCGCGTCATGGACCTGATGTCCGAGGTCGAGCATGTGGCCGCCGCGACCCACGAAGCGGTCGGTGGCGAGCCCCGCCGCCCGGTCCCGGCCTCCCCGCGCGCCTGATCGATGCCCGACGCCGGCGCCCGTCTGCTCGAGGGTGCCCCCATCGCGAACGAGATCCGGACCGCCGTCGCCGAGGACGTCGTCACGTTCACCGCCACGCAGGGCCGCCCGCCGGGGCTTGCCGTCGTCATCGTCGGTCGTGACGCGCCGTCGACCGTCTACCTCGAGCAGATCCTGCGCGGCTGCGCCAAGGTCGGTATCCGCGCGGAGTTCGTCGAGCTCGAGGGCGAGGCGACCGAGTCGGCCGTGGTGGCCACCCTCCACCAGCTGAACGCCGACCCGGACGTCGATGGCGTCATCGTCCAGATGCCGCTGCCGCCGACCATCCGGCTGCGTGAGGTCATCGGCGCCATCGACCCGGCCAAGGACATCGATGGCATCCACCCGCTCAATGCCGGCCTCCTGCGCCTGGGCTACGACGGCTTCCTGCCGGCCACCGCGCACGCGGCGGTCGAGATCCTGCGTCGCTCCGGGATCGAGATCGCCGGCAGGGACGCGGTGGTCGTCGGTCGCTCGGCCGTGGTCGGGATGCCGGCTGCCTTCCTGCTGGTCAAGGAGGACGCGACGGTCACCGTCTGCCACTCGCGGACGCACGATCTCGCCGCTCACGTCGGTCGCGCCGACATCGTCGTCGTCGCCGCCGGCCAGCCTGGCCTCATCACCGGCGCCATGTTGAAGCCGGGGGCGGTCGTGGTCGACGTCGGCATCAACCTCGTCGAGGGGAAGATCGTCGGCGACGTCGCGTTCGCCTCGGCGGTCGGCGTGGCCTCGGCCATCACGCCGGTGCCAGGCGGCGTCGGACCGCTCACCAACGCGCTCCTGCTGACACACCTCATCCGCGCCGCCGAACGTCAGGCGGCCGCGCGACCACGACCGTCCGCCGCACTCCGAGGAGACCGATGAGCTTCCCATCCGATCTGGAGATCGCCCGCACCGTCACGCCGCGTCCGATCATCGACGTCGCGCGCGACCTCGGCATCCACGATGACGAGGTCGAGCTGTACGGCCCGACCAAGGCAAAGGTGACGCTGGCCGCGATCGAGCGGCTCGAGGCCGAGCGGCCGCGCGGCAAGTACGTGGTCGTCACCGCGATCACGCCGACACCGCTGGGCGAAGGCAAGTCGACGACGACGGTCGGGCTCGCCCAGGGGCTCAACCGGATCGGCCACAGGGCATCGGTCAACATCCGCCAGCCGTCGCTCGGCCCGGTCTTCGGGATCAAGGGCGGAGCGGCCGGCGGCGGCTACAGCCAGGTCATCCCGATGGAGGACTTCAACCTCCACCTGACCGGCGACGTCCATGCCATCGGGGCGGCGCACAACCTCGCCGGAGCATTCCTCGACAACAGCCTCCATCACAAGAACCCGCTCGGCATCGACCTGCACGGCATCCTCTGGCCACGGGTGGTGGACATCAGCGACCGGGCCCTCCGCCACGTGGTCATCGGGCTCGGCGGGCGCGAGGATGGGATCCCGCGCGAGACCGAGTTCGTCATCACGGTCGCCTCGGAGGTCATGGCCGTCCTGGCGCTGGCGACCGACCTGTTCGACCTTCGGGCGCGGCTGGCCAGGATGGTGCTCGCCACCCGGACGGACGGGACCGCCGTCACCGCGGAGGACCTCGGCGTGGCCGGCTCGATGACCGTCCTGCTGCGGGACGCCATCAAGCCCAATCTGCTCCAGACGCTCGAGGGCGGACCGGCCTTCGTCCACTGCGGCCCGTTCGGCAACATCGCCCACGGCAACAACTCGATCATCGCCGATCGCCTCGCGCTGGTGACCAACGACATCGTCTGCACCGAGGCGGGCTTCGGGGCCGACATGGGTGCCGAGAAGTTCTTCGACATCAAATGCCGGGCGTCGGGGCTGTCCCCGGATGCGGCCGTGGTGGTCGCCACGGTCCGGGCGCTCAAGATGCACGGCGGCGTCGGCAAGATCGTCGCCGGCAAGCCACTCGACCCGGCACTCCTCGAGGAGAACGTGGAGGCCACCCGGGCCGGGGCCCAGAACCTCGCCAAGCAGATCGAGAACGTGATGATGTTCGGGGTGCCGGCCGTCGTCGCGATCAACTCGTTCCCGACCGACACGGCGGCCGAGGTCGAGGCGATCCGCGAGGTCGCCCTGGCGGCCGGCGCACGGGCCGCCGTCGTCGCAACGCATTTCGTCGACGGTGGGGCCGGCGCGGCTGCCCTGGCCGAGGCCGTCTGGGCCGCCGCCAACGACGGCAGCGCCCGGTTCGAGCTGCTGTACCCCGACGAGATGCCCCTTGCCGACAAGATCGAGACCATCTCCCGCCGGGTGTACGGCGCCGATGGGGTCGAGTTCCTGCCGTCTGCCCGCAAGTCGCTCAAGCAGTTCGAGGAGCTGGGCTACGGCAATCTGCCGGTGTGCATGGCCAAGACGCAGTACTCGCTCAGCCACGACGCGTCGCTCAAGAACCGCCCGACCGGCTTCACCGTGCCGGTCCGCGAGGTCCGCTTGTCGGCCGGCGCCGGCTTCATCACCGCCTTGTGCGGCGAGATGCGGACGATGCCCGGGCTGCCGTCGCGGCCCGGCGGCGAGAAGATCGACATCGACGCCGACGGCAACATCGTCGGGCTGTTCTGAGCCCGGCCACGGGCCTCGCTGGCTATCCCCGGATGCGCCCGCGGCCGAAGTAGCCGAGCAGGAAGAGGACGACCAGGACGACGACCACGATGAGCAGGATGGTTTCCACGAGAGGCACCGCCTTCGGTTCGCCCGCGTCGACTGGGACCGGCTGGCTGCCGAACGCGGGCTGAGGCAGACCGGGGGCGCCGGGACCGGCTCCCACGGGCTCGACCTTAGGCGCGCGCCGTCGGTGACAGGATTGCGACGGCGGTCAGCGCGGTATCAGGCGCCTACCAAGCCGCGCCGGTCAGGTCGGTGAGGCCGTGGCCAGGGCGAAGCACACCGCGATGATCAGGCCGATGGCCGCCCCGAGCACTCCGGCGCCCCAGGCATACACGTCGATCGGGCCGAGCGCCGCCGCCTCATCGGCATGGGCGTGGTCGTCGTGGCCGTGGTCCTCGCCGTGATCGTCGGTCGCGTGGTGCGCCACCGAGCCGTCGTGGCCCGGGACGTCCGTGGCGTGCTTGTCTGCGCTCATCCGCTCATCGAACCTCCGGGCACATTCTGGCACGGGCGGCGCCCCTAGAATCCACGGGTGACCGCCCCGGTCCCTGCCCCAGCCGTCGATCCCGGCCTCATCGCCAGCTTGCGCGGTCTCGATCGCGATGGCCGGCTCCTGTTCGCGATGCGCACGCTCCGGATGTTCGGCTACGGGTTCCTCGCGGTCGTGCTCGTGCTCTACCTCGCGGCGGCGGGGCTCGACCCGCTGGCCATCGGGATCGTGCTGACCTTGACGCTCATCGGCGACACGATCATCTCGCTGTGGCTGACGACCAACGCCGACAGGCTGGGTCGCCGCCGCGTGTTGATCGCCGGTGCGGCGCTGATGCTCCTGGCCGGTGCCGTGTTCGCGTTCACGACGTGGCTGCCACTGCTCATCCTGGCCGGCGCGATCGGGGTCGTGTCGCCGACCGGCAACGAGGTCGGGCCGTTCCTGGCGATCGAGCAGGCGGCACTGGCCCAGACCATCACCGACCGTCGACGGACGGCCACGTTCGCCTGGTACAACCTGGTCGGCTACGTCGCGACTGCCACCGGCGCGCTCGGCGCCGGGCTGCTCAGCCAGGCGCTGCTCGACAGCGGTGTCGCCGCGCTCGACGCCTACCGCGCGGTCGTGCTCGGCTACGCCGTCATCGGGATCCTGATGGCGATCGGCTTCTGGCGGCTCGACACCGCGATCGAGGCGCCGCCGGCGGAGGTCTCGACCGACGGCATCCGGCGCCGGTTCGGCCTGGGACGCTCGAAGGGCGTCGTGCTCAAGCTGTCGGTCCTGTTCTCGATCGACGCATTCGGGGGCGGGTTCATCCCGCAGAGCCTGATGGCGTACTGGTTCCATGTGCAGTACGGCGTCGAGCCGGCGGTCCTCGGCGGGATCTTCTTCTTCGCCAACCTGCTGGCCGCCGTGTCGTCACTCTCCGCGGCGCGGATCGCGGCCCGAATCGGGCTCATCAACACGATGGTCTTCACCCACATCCCGTCGAACGTGCTGCTGATCCTCGTGCCCCTGATGCCGACCCTGCCGCTGGCGATCGCCGTCCTGCTCCTGCGGTTCACGCTCAGCCAGATGGACGTTCCGACCCGCCAGTCGTACGTGATGGCCGTCGTCGACCCGGACGAGCGCTCGGCGGCGGCCGGGGTGACCGGCATCGCCCGGACGACCGGGGCGGCCATCTCGCCGTCGTTCGCATCCGTGCTGGTCGCCAGCCAGGGGTATGCGGCGCTCCCGTTCTACCTCGCGGGCGGCTTCAAGATCGCCTACGACCTGCTGATGTACCGCGAGTTCCGCAACGTCCGTCCGCCCGAGGAGCGGCGCGATCAGCCGGCGGCGTCCCGGGGCTGACGGCGCGGACGACCCGGCGACCCGAGCCGCCACCAGACGAACAGGACGACCGCGAGGACGACCACGATCGCGACGATCAGGTCGAACGGCTGGAGCGCCTCGCGGATCTGCTTCCAGTTCGCACCGAGGACCGTGCCGGCGTAGACCAGCAGCATCGACCACAGGAACGCGCCGGCCGTCGAGAAGGCGATGAACCGCCCGAGCGGCATCCGCGCGACCCCGGCCGGGAAGCTGATGAACGTCCGGACGATCGGCAGCAGCCGGCCGACGAACACGGTCGCGCCGCCGTGCCGGGCGAAGAACGCGTCCGCCAGGTCGATCTCGTGCGGGCGGATCAGCAGGTACCGGCCGTAGCGTTCGAGGAGCGGCCGTCCGCCGTAGGCGCCGAGGCCGTAGGCGATGAGCGACCCGAACGTGTTCCCGATGGTCGCCGCGATGACCACCAGCCAGAAGTTCCACGGCTGCCCGGTCAGTGGCTCGATCTGGCTCGGGTCCGAGACGAGGAAGCCCGCGTACGGCAGGATCAGCTCGGACGGGAGCGGGATCATCGCCGATTCGATCGTCATCGCGAGCAGCACGCCGAGGTAGCCGACCGCCCCATACAGGCTGTTGAGGAACGGGATGACGACGTTGTCGATGAACGCGAGCACGTGGACCTCGTGGCTGTCGGGTGGGCGCCGGGCAGCATAGCCGACTATCCTCGGCACGGTGAGCGAGCCGGAGGTCCCCCATTTCTACCCGGACCGTCGAGCCGCCTCGCCCGCCGGCCCGGGTGGCGCCGACGCCGGCCGACCGGTGGTCCTCACCGGCGCCGATCTGACGATCGCCGAGGTCGAGGCGGTCGCCCGCGCCGGGGCCGCCGTCGCCCTCGACGTCCACGCGCGCGAGCGGATGCAGGAGGCGCGTGATGTCGTCGAGAGCCTGGTCGCCGACGGCGCCGTCGTGTACGGCGTCACGACCGGGTTCGGCGCGCTGGCGTCGACCAGGATCGAGCCCGCCGACGCCGGCCGGCTGCAGGAGAACCTGCTGATGAGCCACGCGGCCGGGGTCGGGGCCGCATTCCCCCGCGAGGTGGTGCGGGCGATGCTGCTGCTCCGCGCGAACACGCTGGCCCTCGGTCACAGCGGCTGTCGGCCGGTGCTGGTGGACCGCCTCCTCGCGTTCCTCGCCGCCGGGCTCCACCCCGTGGTGCCGGAGCAGGGAAGCGTCGGCGCGTCGGGCGATCTCGCGCCGCTGGCCCACCTGGCGCTGCCGCTCATCGGCCGCGGTCGCGTCGAGTTCCAGGGGAGCGTCGTGCCCGCCCTCGTCGCCCTCCGCGAGGCCGGCCTCGACCCGCTGACACTGGAGGCCAAGGAGGGGCTCGCCCTCCTCAACGGGACGCAGATGATGAGCGCGATCGGGGCGCTCCTGCTGGCCGACGCCGACCGGCTGACGCGGACCGCCAGCGTGGTCGGGGCGATGAGCGTCGAGGCGCTGCTCGGGACCGATGTCGCGTTCGCGGCGGCCTACCAGCTCGCTCGGCCGCACCCCGGCCAGATCGCGGTCGCCGCCGAGCTTCGCCACCTGCTCCGCGACAGCGCGCTGCAGACCGGCCACCACGGACATGCTCACAAGGTCCAGGACCCGTACTCGCTGCGCTGCATCCCGCAGGTCCACGGCGCGGTCCGCGACACGCTCGATCACCTGCGCCGGGTCCTCGACATCGAGCTCAACTCGGCGACCGACAACCCGCTCGTGTTCCCGGGTGGCGGCGTCGCCGACGTGGACACGCTGGCGACCGGTGGCGGGCGGGTCATCAGCGGCGGGAACTTCCACGGCGAACCGATCGCGCTCGCGCTCGACTTCGCGGCGATCGCCCTCGCCGAGCTCGGTTCGATCAGCGAGCGTCGGACGGCCCTGCTGGTCGACCCGCGGCTCAATGGCGGCCTGCCCCCGTTCCTCGCGGCCGATTCCGGGATCGACTCGGGGATGATGATCTACCAGTACACCGCGGCGGCTCTCGCGTCCGAGAACAAGGTCCTTGCCCACCCGGCGTCGGTCGATTCGATCCCGACCAGCGCCAACCAGGAGGACCACGTGTCGATGGGCTCGATCTCGGCCCGCCACGCGCGGACCGTGCTGGGCCATGTCGAGGCGATCCTGGCGATCGAGCTCCTGGTCGCGGCGCAGGCGCTCGAGCTGCGGGTCGGTGGCGCGGACGGCGCGGCCCCGGGCGCGGGCGTGGCCGAGGCGCTGGCACGGGTCCGCGAGCGGGTCCGCCATCTCGACGGCGATCGCGAGCCCGGACCGGACCTTGCGGCGGCGACCGCGATGGTCCATGGCGGGGTCCTCGCGGACCTCGCCGGCCCGGCGACCGTCGCGGGCTGACCGGCGTGATCGGAGGGACGGCGGCCGAGACCGCCGACGTCATCGTCGTCGGGGCCGGCGTCCAGGGCGCCAGCCTGGCCTTCCACCTCGCCGGCCGCGGCGCACGCGTCCTCGTCGTCGAGCGCGAGACGACCGCCGCCGGTGCCACGGGCCGGTCGTCCGGCTTCGTCCGGATGCACTACGACCTCGAGAGCGACGCGCGGCTGGCCTGGCTGTCCTTTCCGTACTTCCTCGACTGGCAGGGCCACGTCGGCGCCGGGGATTGCGCCTTCGTGCGGACCGGGTTCCTCCAGGTGTTCTCGCCGGAGCTCGCCGACGCGGTGGCGGCCAACGTCGCCACCCACCAGCGCATCGGCATCGAGACCCGCACGGTCACGGCCCGCGAGGTCGGTGAGCTGGTCCCGGGCGCCGTTCTCGACGGCATCGGGATCGGGGCCTTCGAGCCGGAGTCGGGATACGCCGACCCGTCGGGCACCGCCGCCGGCTTCCTCGAGGGGGCGCGCCGGCGTGGGGCGAGCTACCTCCACGGCTGTCGCGTCACCGGTGTCGCCGTCGAGGGCGACCGGGTCGTCGGCGTCGACTCGGATCGCGGCCGGCTCGCCGCGCCGGTCGTCGTCGATGCCGCCGGCGCCTGGGCCGCGGCGCTCGCGACCACTGCAGGTGTGGACGTGCCCGTCCAGCCGTGGCGCCACGACACGGCCTTCTTCGGGCTGCCGGCCGGTCATCACCCGGACTTTCCGATCGTCATCGACGAGATCAACGAGGTCTACTTCCGACCCGAGGGCCGCGACCTGATGCTGGTCGGCCTCGAGGGCTCGAGCGAGGTGGGCGGGTCGCCCGACCGGCCACTGACCGCGGATCCGGCCGGCATCGAGGACATGGTCCGGCGTCTCGTCACCCGCGTTCCGTGGATGAGCGAGGGCACGCTGCGCACCGCCCACGGCGGCCAGGATGGCATCACGCCAGACCAGCACCCGCTCATCGGCGCGGCCGGCCCCGACGGCTTCTTCCTGTTGTGCGGGTTCTCCGGGACGGGCTTCAAGACGGCCCCCGCGATCGGCGCGTGCCTTGCCGAGCTCATCCTCGACGGCCGGACGACGACCGCTGACATCTCGGGCTACGCGCCGGGCCGGTTCGCGGCCGGCCGGTCGCTGGTGGCCGCACACCCATACGGCGTCCTGTGGCGCTGAGGGTCCGGCGGGCCCCGGGCCGGTGCCGGCCGTAGACTTCGCGCCGATGGGTGACATCCGGATCGTCGACATCACCGACGTCGCCAGCTTCGGCCTCATCCCGCCGTGCGCCGATCCGGGCTTCGATCATCGCTCGTGCGATTACTGGGAGGACGATGCGCGCGGGTCGAAGGCGGCGCGCCTGTCGTGGCTGGCGGCCCCGACGGCTGACGCGAAGGCCGACCAGCCGAAGCCACCGCCGGCGAACCCGTTCCTGGCAGACCTCGAGGCGAGGGCGCCCGCGGCCAATCCCTTCGCGACGGGCCGCCCGGCCAATCCGTTCCTGACGCCGGGCGACGAGGACGCGGGGCCGATCGACAATCCGTTCGCCCCCGCACCCGTCCGGCGCGCGACCGTCGGCGCCGAGGCGCCGCGCAAGCTCCAGCTTCTCGGCCGCGGACTGGGCGTCGCCGGAAGCTACGCGAAGGTCCTGCTCGAGGACGATGTCGCCAGGGCCTACGCGCAGTTCGGGCCGCTGACCGCCTACCCGCGGGCGCAGCGCACCCGCGACCTCTATCCGGCCCTCCCGGACTCGCCGCTCCCCGCGGTCATCACCTGCATCGCCACCACGGCCGAGGCGCGCGGCGCCGGTCTGGCGCATGCGCTCGTCAGCGCCATCTGCGACGACCTGGCCGGCCGCGGGTTCACCGCGGTGGAGACCTATCCGGAGATCGGGGCGCGGCCGGACGCGACGAGCGCGGCGACGCCCGGGTTCTGGGAATCGGTCGGGTTCGAGCGTGCCATCGACGATGAGCGCTTCCCGGTCATGCGCCGCGAGCTGGCCTGACCGCCATGCATCGGCGTCCTCGTCATGGGCGTGTCGCGGCGCTACCCTGACGCCACGATGCCCGAGACCATGAGCGCCGTCGGCGCCCGCCCCGTCCGCGCGCCACGTGGAAACGAGCTCAGCTGCCGCGGCTGGGAGCAGGAAGCGGCGCTCCGGATGCTGATGAACAACCTCGATCCGGAGGTCGCCGAGGACCCGGACCACCTCGTCGTGTACGGCGGCACGGGTCGAGCCGCCCGCTCCTGGGACGCCTTCGACGCCATCGTCCGTGAGCTTCGCCGGCTCGAGGGCGACGAGACCCTGCTCGTCCAGTCGGGCAAGCCGGTCGGGGTCGTCCGGACGCACCCCTGGGCGCCGCGCGTGCTCATCGCCAACTCGAACCTCGTCGGCAAATGGGCCACCTGGGACGTCTTCCGCGAGCTCGAGCGCGACGGGCTGATGATGTACGGCCAGATGACGGCGGGGTCGTGGATCTACATCGGAACGCAGGGCATCCTGCAGGGCACCTACGAGACCTTCGCCGAGGCGGCCCGCCAGCACTTCGGCGGGACGCTGCGCGGGACGGTGACACTCACCGCGGGGCTCGGCGGGATGGGTGGCGCCCAGCCGATGGCGGTGACCATGAACGAGGGCGTCTGCATCGTCATCGAGGTCGACGAGGCGCGCGCCCGACGACGGCTCGATATCGGCTATGTCGACCGGCTCACGGAGGACCCGACCGAGGCGCTCGCGTGGGCCAGGGCGGCCGCCCGTGACGGCAGACCCTTGAGCATCGCCGTGGTCGGCAATGCCGCGGAGATCGAACCCGCCTGGGCGGCCGCCGGCGAGCGGTTCGACCTGGTCACCGACCAGACCTCGGCGCACGACGCCCTCGGCGGCTACGTCCCGGACGAGATGACCCTGGCCGATGCGCTGACGTTGCGTGGCACGCAGCCCGACGAGTACCAGCGCCGCTCGCGCCGTGCGATGGCCGCCCACGTCCGGGCGATGCTCGACTTCCAGCGGGCCGGGGCGGTCGTGTTCGACTACGGCAACAACCTGCGAGCACAGGCGCAGGAGGCGGGCGTCGCCGACGCGTTCGACTACCCGGGCTTCGTGCCGGCCTTCATCCGGCCCCAGTTCTGCGAGGGCCGCGGCCCGTTCCGCTGGGCCGCGCTGTCGGGCGACCCGGCCGACATCGCGCGGACCGACCGCGCCGTCCTCGAGCTGTTCCCCGACGACGCCGGGCTCCGACGCTGGATCGAGATGGCCCAGGCGCGCGTCCCGTTCCAGGGTCTGCCGGCCCGCATCTGCTGGCTCGGCTACGGGGAGCGGGCGAAGGCCGGGCTGGCCTTCAACGAGCTGGTCGCGAGCGGCGAGGTCAGCGCACCCATCGTCATCGGGCGCGACCACCTCGACGCGGGCTCCGTCGCGTCGCCCAACCGCGAGACCGAGGCGATGCGCGACGGCTCGGACGCCATCGC
Organism: Candidatus Limnocylindrales bacterium; assembly: GCA_036003325.1. Taxonomy (GTDB): domain Bacteria; phylum Chloroflexota; class Limnocylindria; order Limnocylindrales; family CSP1-4; genus SPCO01. The sequence continues at coordinate 112 of DASYSM010000015.1, read as the reverse complement.
CGACTGGCCGCTCCTCAACGCCCTGGTCAACACCGCGGCCGGTGCCTCGTGGGTGTCGATCCACCACGGCGGCGGCGTCGGGATCGGCTACTCGCAGCACGCCGGGATGGTG
>DASYSM010000014.1:0-2039 GCA_036003325.1 Candidatus Limnocylindrales bacterium | reverse complement strand
TCAGCCGGCGGCCGCAGAGACCTCGGACGGCCTGACGGCGCGGGCGCCCTCCTCGTAGATCGACTCGACCGCCGCGACCATCTGCTCGAGGCAGAACCGCTCGTGGACGAGGTCGTGACCCGCCCGGCCGAGCGTGTCCGCGAAGGGATGGTCGGTCAGCAGCCGGACGATGGCGGCCGTCAGGGCATCGGCATCGTGGGGCGGGACGAGCAGGCCCGTGACGCCGTCCACGACCATCTCCGGGATCCCGCCGACATCGGAGGCGACCACCGGGCGTGACAGCGCCATCGCCTCGAGGATGGTCAGCCCCTGCGCCTCACGGTACGACGGCAGCACCGCGACGTCGAGCGCGGCGGTGACCGCCGGGACGTCGTCGCGCCGGCCGGTGAACACGACCCGATGGGCGATCCGCAGCTGGCGCGCCTGGGCCTCCAATGCGTCGCGCCGGCTCCCCTCGCCGACGATCAGGAGATAGGCGTCCGGCACCGCACGCAGGACGCCCGGCCACGCTTCGAGCAACGTCGGGTGACCCTTCTCCGGCTCGAGCCGCGCGACCACACCGACGATCTGCGATCCCGCCTCCATGCCGTACTCCTCGGGGAGCGTGCAGCACGGCTCCTGATGGTCGTAGCGTTGCAGGTCGACGCCGTTGTAGATGAGGCTGATCGGGACGGTCGAGCGGCCCTCGTCGATCAGCTTCCGCTCGCTCGCCTTCGACACGGCGATCAGGTGGTCGAAGGTCGGCGTCAGCGCGAGGAGCGCGGCCCGGTCGGCCTCGGACCGGATCCGGCTCGAGTGGGCGGTCCCGACCAGGTACGGCCGCCGCTGGCCGGCCTCGCCGAGGGCGATGACCGCCCGCGCGGAGACCGTCTCGGCGCGGTACATGTGGGCGTGGACGACGTCGGCGCGGACCTCGGCCAAGTGGGCGGCCAGCGCACCGACCGCGATCGCGTCGTCGGGATCGTCGATGACGAGCACCGCGACGCCGGCTCGCTGGAGCTTGCGGACCGCGCTGCCCGCCGACAACGCGACGACCGAGACGTCGAAGCGAGTCGGGTCCATCCGCGTCACCAGCGCGAACAGATGCTCCTGCGCCCCACCGTTCGTGCCGGTCGCGAGGACCTCGACGACCCTGATCCGGCGGCCACCGGGCACGCTGGCCCGCTCGAACGCGGTGAGGCACGGATCCCACGGCATCGGCGCGCCCATGTCAGCCGTTCCTCCGCCGGACGAGAAGCCGCTGGATCGGCTCATCGACCGCACCGTATTCGTACTTGTACGGCTCGTCGCCGCGCAGGAAGTCGAGCCTCCGAACACCCGCTGCCAGCGCGCGCTCGACCATCGCCCCGATGAGCAGGACGCCCGGCGACAGGTCGCGGGCGGCCGGGTCGACACCCATGTTGTAGAAGAGGAAGGCGTCCGGGGTCTCGAAGTGGACGCCCGCGGCGATCCGCCGGCCGCCGACCGACAGGAATGTCAGGCGGAGCGGCCCGTCGTCGCCATGCAGCTCGAACAGCCGTCGGAAAAGGACGCTGCTCTGGGCGCCGCCCGGGGTGTCGGGGAACAGGCCGTTGGCCCCCCATTTCTTCTGATGGAGATCGACGAATGCGTCGAGGTCCTCGAGTGGATGCGTCGCGTCGTCGAGGCGGACGTCGCCGACCGCCTCGGCGCGCCGGGTCTTGCGCCGGATCTCATGGCGCTGCTTCTTGTCGAGCGTCGCGAGATACCCGTCCATGTCCGCGCCGACCGGGAGCGTTACGACCGGGCAGACGTCCTCGCGGTCGACATTGAGTGTCCAGCCCTCGGCGATCTCGCGGGCCCCGAAGGCCGCAGCCAGGGCGTCGGCCGTCGGGTCGCCACAGCGCAGACGGCGCAGGTCGACGACGTCCCACGGGCAGGGCACCGACGGTTGGGCGAGGTAGGCGACGACCGCGTCGCTGACCGCCGGCAGGTCGTCCGGAGCGGCCAGGATGGTCGCGTAGTCCGCGTGGTACGAGGCGCCGAAGAAGACCGCCGTCGCGGTCGGCGGGACCGGCGTC
>DASYSM010000013.1:0-11988 GCA_036003325.1 Candidatus Limnocylindrales bacterium | reverse complement strand
CGGTGGCTCGTTCAACGCCGCCACCGACCGCGAATCGACCGTCTACTGGGTCCGCGTCCCGCTGCGCGAGGCCGAGCGGGCGATGGACGTCATCGGCGAGCTGATCGTCCGGCCTCGGCTTGACGACGCCGACATCGAGAGCGAGCGGACGGTCATCATCGAGGAGATCCGCTCGTACCTCGACGACCCGTCCGAGTACTGCCAGATCCTGTTCCAGACCGCGATGTTCGGCGATGGCCCGCTCGGGCGCGAGATCTGTGGCGAGGAGGCCGACATCCTGGCGCTTCCGGAGGCGGCCATCCACGACTTCTGGCGGAGCGTCTACCGGCCGGCCAACACCGTCGTCGCGGTCGTCGGCGATCTCGGCCACGCGGAGGCGCTCGACCTGGCCGGCACCGCGTTCGGGACCGGCAATGGCGCGATCCCCGGCTATCCACCGGCACCGCTGCTGCCCGCCGGGCCACGCATCCGGACCGGCAGGCGCGCCACGAGCCAGGCGCAGGTCTGCCTCGGGGTGCCGGCCCTCCATCGCGACCACCCCGACAGCTGGACGTTGGCCGTCCTCAACGCGGTGCTCGGTGATGGCATGAGCAGCCGCCTGTTCCTGTCGGTCCGCGAGGAGCTCGGACTCGCCTACGACGTCTCGTCGGGCATCGTCGACTACGCCGATGCCGGCGCGCTCGAGGTGTCGGCCGGGGTCGACCCGGCCGGGCTGCCGGCCGCGATCGAGGCCATCCTCGTCGAGCTGGCGCGCCTGCGCGACGAGCTCGTGCCGGAGGCCGAGCTCCAGAAGGCGAAACGCTATCTCGCGGGCGGCCTCGAGCTGCGGATGGACGACACCCGTCACGTCGCCTCGTGGATCGGCGGCCAGGAGGCCCTCCACGACCGGGTCCTGACCCTCGACGAGGCGCTGGCCGCGGTCGAGGCGGTCGATGCGCCGGCCGTCCAGCGTCTGGCGACGCAGCTGTTCCGGGACGAGGCGCTCCGTCTGGCGGTGGTCGCACCTGCCCGCTACCTGCGCGGGCTCGACGCGCGCCTGCGGTTGCCGGCATGACCGCCATGGCCACGATCGTCCGGACCGACCGGCTGCCGACGCGGACCACCGAGCTGATCCTCGCTCATGCCCACCTGCGTCTCGGCGCGCTGGCGCTCGCGCGCGTCGAGCTCGAGACGATGGCCACGCTCGGGACCCTCGACGCACAGGGCCTCGTCGACCTGGCGGAGGTGCGCTGGCGGACCGGCGACCTGACCGGGGCCGGCGAAGCGGCGACCGCCTCGTTGCAGGGCGAGATCGATGATCCGGTGGCGCTGATCGTCGCTTCCGAGGCGGCGTCGTCGGATGGTCGCCCGGGCGAGGCACGCCGCTACGCGCAGCGGGCGATGGCGATGGCCGGCGGCACGATCGATGCCATCTTCGCCGGGATGCCTCGCTCGGGCGTCTGGCCGCCCGATGCCGACGAGCCGCCGCCGACCGCGCCGACGCTGTTCGACCGGGGGCCGGACATCGCGCCGGTCGAGACCCGCGAGCCCGCTCCGCCCGATCCCGTGCCGGCTGTCGCCGCGGCTGCGACGCCGCCGGCCGGCCCGATGACCCTCGGCTTCTGGGACGACGACGAGACCATCGACCCGGGACCGACCGACCTGCCCGACCCCGCCGCGGCGCTGGAGGCTGGTCGGGCTGCCCTGGTGGCAGGCTCGCTCGATGTCGCGGCCCTCCAGTTCGGGCTCGCGCTCCGGCTTGCCCCGGCGCTCGCGCCGGCCATCCTCGAGGCGACCGGCGGCGCACGGGGTCCGGCCATCGCCGTCGTGCGCGGCGACGCCTATCGAGCGGCCGGCCACGAGATCGAGGCGCGCAACGCGTACGCGGAGGCGGCCCGCGGTGGCCCGCCCGAACGCCGCAAACGAGCGCGGATCAGGGAGGCGCCATCGATCGAGGCCTCGTCCGTCGAGCAGACCGACGACGCCGACGAGACCGACGACGTCGATGAGGTCGATGGGGTCGACGGGCCGGAGCTCGCCGCCGGCGCCGGCGAAGGCGTCGATCCGTCGGGCGACCGAGCCGACGAGCCGGCGCCCGAGCCCGACCGGGCCCCGGCCGCCGTGCCCGCCGAGGACGACGCGGCCACCACGGACGACGACCCGATCGCCTGATCCGCGCCGGCTTTCCGATACAATCCCGGACCCGACTCGACCCGCAGCCCAAGGAAGACATGCCAGGCACCGAACGGACCCTCGTCCTCATCAAGCCCGATGGCGTCCAGCGTCAGCTGGTCGGCCGCATCCTCGCCCGCTACGAGGACCGCGGTCTTCGCCTGGTGGGGCTCAAGCTCGTGCACGTCGATCGCGAGCTCGCCGAGCGACACTACGCCGCGCATCGCGACAAGCCGTTCTTCGCCGGGCTGGTCGAGTTCATCGTCTCGGCGCCCCTCGTGGCCGCCGCGTTCGACGGACCGAACGCCATCGCCGTGGTCCGCGCCATCAACGGCGCGACGCGTCCCCACGAGGCTGCGCCCGGCACGATCCGCGGCGATTTCGCGCTCGAGACGGCGCAGAACATCGTGCACGCATCCGACAGCCCCGAGGCCGCGGCCACCGAGCTCGCGCTGTGGTTCAGCCCCGACCAGCTGCTCGACTACGAGCGGGACATCGATCGCTGGGTACTCGCCCCGAACGACTGACCGATCGCTACGGGCTGGCCGACGGTGGCTCGGAGGCCGCCGGGGCGGGACCGACCGATGGTCGCGCGCCTGACGTCGCCGGCAGCTCGATCCGGTGCGGATCGGCGAGGACCGGGGCCGGCTCGGCCGCGGCTGCCGGGCCACCGAACGCACCGCCGGCCGTGGCCAGGGCGAGGATCGCCAGGACGAACGCGATCGCGCTGGTGGTGAACGCCCGGTTCGCGTCCCAGGTCGCGGCCAGCCACGGCCGGACAGCGGTCAGGTCAAGGCGGGTGACGACCGGTCGCCAGGCGTCCACCGGCTCCACGAGGCGGTCCGGGGGGAGCAGCCCGATCACGAGCAGCCGTCCGTAATAGGCGATGGGCGCAAGGACCGCGATCAGCACGATCGTGGCCAGCGGTCCGGCCAGCGTGTCGTTGACGATCGCGGCCCGGGCGTCGAACGCGACCAGGCCGGGGAACCCGACGCTGGCGATGGCGACCAGCGCGAACGTGACGGTCAGCAGCGGTGAGCGCCGGACCCAGCCACGCAGGTCGGCCACCCGGCCGGTCCAGAACCCGGCCCGGATGCCGGCGATCCACCCGGCGAAGGCGCTGCGGGCGATGACGAAGGCGAGGATCCACATCCGGGTCGGGCCCCACGCCTCCGGGCCGAGCGCGGTGAGCGCCAGGACGATGACCCCCGCGTCGCCGACGATGGAGTAGCCGAGGATGTGCTCGATGTCGTCCTGGACGAAGGCGGCGACCGCGGCGAGCACGATCGAGGCCACCGCGATGGCGATGATGACGAGGCGGTCCAGGTCGAGGTTCGTGGCGAACGGCGTCACCGACGCGTCGATCCAGGCCACCGCAACGAGCGCCAGCGATGCCGGCGCATAGGCGGTCAGGATCGGCAGCGCGGTCTCGGGGACGACGTCAGCGAGGCGGGCCGCCCAGAGGTGGAACGGGATCTCGCCGAAACGGAGCGCGACCGCGACGGCGAACGCGAGGTAGGCCAGTCCGAACACGACCGGCTGGGCGTCGAGCCCGCTCAGGTCGCGTCCGAACCAGGCTGTCGCCGCGATGGCCAGCGCGCCGGCCACCGCGACCGCCCGGGACTCGCGCACGCCGACGGTCGCCCCGACGCGCCCGCCGTTCGGGACGAGCGTCACGAGCACACCGAACAGCCCGCCGGCGGTCGCGACGAGGACCGCCGCCCGCGGATCGAGCACGCCGATGGTGAGGGCCGCCGCGGCGAGGATGCCCAGGGTGACGGTCGGGGCATCGCGTCGCGATCCGCCGGCCTGGCCCGAGATCGCGAGCGCCAGCCCGAGGACCGAGCCGAGCACGAGGAACAGCCGCACGTAGGCGGTGGTCGCGATCGCCCCGCCGCCGATGACCACGATCTGGCCGGGCACGAGCGTGATGGCCAGGATGACGGCCAGCACCAGACCGACGATGCCGATCCCGTTCGAGAGCTGCGGGCGAGCACGGGACCCGAGGGCCAGGGCCGTGAACGCGCTGGTGACGATGACGAAGACGACCAGGCTCATCGCGGTCCGGGCGGCTCGGGCTCGGCGACGTGGCTCGACCGGTGCGGCGTTGCCGGGCTCATCTCGAAGTCCGCGCGCCCGTCGGAGGTGGCCGCGATGGCGAGGATGGCGATGGCTCCGCCGAGGGTCGCCACGAGTCCGGCGGTGAGCAGCTCCTCGAGCGCGTCAGGCGTCCCGCCGAGGCCCGTCCGCACCAGCAGCGCGCCGCTGATCAGCAGGCCGAGGCCGATCCCCACCCGCAGGACGTCGCGTCCGGTCGAGATCGGGACGAGGGCGAGCGCCGCCAGCGCGAACCCCGCCGCCGACGCGAGCGCCGGGCCGCTCGCCGCCGCCCCGAGCCCGTGGCTGCCGTAGCCGACGACGGCCGCCGCGGCGGCGAGGAAGGCATCGGTCGGCCAGCCGACGAGCGAGCCGCCGGTCCGCAGCCGCGGCCCCCTGGTGGCGACCCACAGCAGGTAGCCGGCGAGGATGGCAGCCACCAGCCGGGCCGCCAGGCCGAGCGAATCGGGGAGCGGGTCGGCCAGGACCGGAGCGGCGACCAAGGTCACGACGAGGCCGAGGATCGCGGTGCGGGCATTCCGGGCGGAGCCCGCGACGAGGGCTCCGGCCACGACCGCGAGCGCGACCCCCGCCAGGGCCGGGTTCACGGCGGGGCACTCATTGGGCGGTCGGGGCCAGCTCCGGATAGGTCGGCGTGGGCAGGATGCCGAAGTCGGCCAGTGGCCAGTAGCGCAGCCACGCGCGGCCGATGATCTTGCTGACCTCCACCTCGCCGAACGTCCGTGAATCCTCGGAGTTCTCGCGATGGTCGCCCATCAGGAACACGTCGCCGGCCGATATCACCCAACGGTGCGTGTCGCCCGGCACGGTCGTCGGCTGCGGAGGGTCGTCGGGCGTCTCGGCGTAGAGGTACGGCTCGTTGAGCTTGGTGCCGTTGATGAACACGCTGCCGTCGCGGATCTCGACGGTGTCGCCGGCGAGGCCGATCACCCGCTTGATGAACGGCGTCCCGTCCGCCTGGACCCAGTCGTCCGGTGGCGTGAACACGACGATGTCGCCGCGCTTGTAGGTGTCGAAGCGCGGCGTCAACTTGTCCACCAGGACGTACTGATCGGGCTCCAGCGTGTGCTCCATCGACTGCTGCTGGACCTTGTACGGTTGGGCGACGAACGTCTGGATGACGAAGAAGATGATGAGCGTGAGGACGAGTGTCTCGATGATCTCGACGAGACAGCCGAACATGGGTCTTCGGGTCACAAGACGCGCAGTATAGGGGCTGGACCCCGGAAGCCGCCGCCGGACGGCGAGGTGCCCGTCGGAGGGTGCATATCACGCCACCTGAGCGGGTTTGACCCGGCTTCTCGCGCCTTGTTACACTCGCCGCCGACCTGCCGGTCCCGCCCCCAGGAACACGCGCCAGAGGGACCAGACAGGCATTCCCCGGTCGTCCGCACCCAAGCGGCGCACGCCACGCGCCGGGTCGGAACCCGGTCAACAGCCCAAGGTGGAGGACCCCCTGTCCTGATGGACGCCAGTCAGCTCCAGTTGATCATCCTGCCCGCCGGCATCATCGCCATCCTGTTCGCCATCTATCTCGCGCGCGACGTCCTGTCCCGCGACACCGGGACGGTGGCGATGGAGGAGGTCGCGGGCACGATCTATGAGGGCGCCGTCGCCTTCATCCGGCGCCAGTACACGACGATCGCCATCCTCGCGGTCGTCGGTGCCGTGGTCATCGGCATCGTCATCGGGCTCGTCGAGAGTGCCGATGTCGCGGACGTGCCAAAGCTGGCCGGCCTGCCGATCGGGGTCATGACCGGCGTCGCGTTCATCGTCGGCGCCGCGTGCTCGATGGCGTCGGGGATCATCGGCATGTTCATCAGCGTCAAGGCCAACGTCCGGACCGCGTCCGCGGCACGTCGCAGCCTCGTCGAGGCCGTCCAGGTCGCGATGCGCGGCGGGGCCGTGTCGGGCTTCCTCGTCGTCGCCCTGTCGCTGCTCGGCGTGTGGGGCATCTTCACCTTCTACTCGACGTTCATCGGCGAGGTCACCGTCGCCGAGGCACCGTTCCTCATCGTCGGCTTCGGCTTCGGAGCCTCGTTCGTGGCGCTGTTCGCCCAGCTCGGCGGCGGCATCTACACCAAGGCCGCCGACGTCGGGTCCGACCTCGTGGGCAAGGTCGAGAAGGGCATCCCCGAGGACGATCCGCGCAACGCGGGTGTCGTCGCGGACCTCGTCGGCGACAACGTCGGCGACTGCGCCGGCCGTGGCGCCGACCTGTTCGAATCGACCGCTGCCGAGAACATCGGGGCGATGATCCTCGGCGTCGGCGTGTACACCATCGCGGCGGCGGCCGGCTGGCCGAACCCGCAGGCCTGGATCTTCTTCCCGCTGGTGGTCCGCGCGTTCGGCCTGCTGGCGACCATCGTGGCCATCTTCTTCGTCCGCGGCAGCGAGACCGAGAACCCGATGAACATGCTCAACCGCGGCTACTGGGTCACGACCCTGCTGTCGGTCATCGGGCTCGGGATCACGACCGCGGTGATGATGAACACCAACGGCAGCACCGGCAACGGCGGCTTCCCGACGTGGATCTACTTCTTCGCCGCCGGCATCGTCGGCCTCGCGACCAGCGTCGCGTTCGTGTACATCACCCAGTACTACACGGCCGGGTCGTACCGCCCGGTGCGCGAGATCGCCGAGGCCTCCAAGACGGGGCCGGCGACCAACATCATCTCGGGCACGGCGGTCGGCTTCGAGACCACCGCGGTGACCGCCATCACCATCGGCATCGCCCTGTTCGCCAGCCACTGGCTGGGCGACCAGGCGAACCTCACATCGTCGACCGGCGTGAACGTCGGTGGCATCTTCGGCACCGCCGTGGCGACCATGGGCATGCTGATGACGACCGCCTACATCCTGGCCATGGACACCTTCGGCCCGATCACCGACAACGCCGGCGGGATCGCCGAGTTCAGCCGCATCGAGGCGGGGGCGCGTGAGATCACCGACCGGCTCGATGCGGTGGGCAACACGACCAAGGCCCTGACGAAGGGCTACGCCATCGCGTCGGCGTCGCTTGCGGCGTTCCTGCTGTTCAGCGCCTACATCGACAAGATCAACCTCATCCAGGGCCGCCGGATCGAGGCCGGGGTCCCCGGCGCCGAGCTGCTCAATTCGGTCAACCTCGCCAACGTCAATGTGTTCATCGCGGCGCTGCTGGCCGCGACCCTCGTCTACTTCTTCAGCTCGCTGGCCATCCGGGCGGTCGGCAACACGGCGCAGTCGATCATCGTCGAGGTCCGCCGCCAGTTCCGTGAGATGCCCGGGATCATGGACTACAGCCAGCGCCCGGACTATGCCCGGGTCGTCGACATCACCACCGCCGCAGCGCTTCGTCAGATGATCCTGCCGGGCCTCGTGGCGGTGGCCACCCCGATCGCCATCGGCATCATCCTCGGCTTCGAGGCGGTGGCCGGCATGCTGATGGTCGGGACCATCTCGGGCGTCCTGCTCGCGACGGTCCTCAACAACGGCGGCGGCGCGTGGGACAACGCCAAGAAGTACATCGAGTCGGGCAACCTCAAGGACGACCAGGGCAACATCCTCGGCAAGGGCTCGGAGGCGCATGCCGCGGCCGTCGTCGGCGACACCGTGGGCGACCCGTTCAAGGACACCGCCGGACCGTCACTGCACGTGCTGGTCAAGCTGCTCGCGACCATCTCGCTCGTCCTCGCCCCGTTGTTCATCCGCTAGGTCCGTCAAGAGCCGACAGGCGACGCCGACATGGACACCACCGTCCAGGCGTTGATCATGGGCATCGTCCAGGGACTCACCGAGTTCCTGCCGGTCTCCTCGTCCGGGCACCTCATCATCGTCCCGTACCTGTTCGGCTGGACCGACCCGTTCATCACGTCGACGGCGTTCAGCGTGATGCTCCACGTGGGCACGCTGCTCGCCCTGCTGATCTACTTCCGGACAGACTGGGTCCGCCTCGTCCCCGCCGGGCTGGCGACCATCCGCGACCGCTCGTTCGCGGGCGATCCGGATCGCAAGCTGGCCTGGCTCCTGGTCGCGGCGACCATCCCGGCCGCGCTCGCCGGGTTCCTGCTCAACGACTTCCTCGAGACGACCGTCCGCGAGCCCGGTCTGGTCGCGCTGATGCTCGTCGTCGGGGCGGTGATCCTGTGGCTGGCCGACCGCTGGGGCGGGCTGACCAAGGGCATCGGCGACGTGACCTTCCCGCTGGCGTTCGGCATCGGGGCGGCGCAGGCGCTGGCATTGATCCCGGGCATCAGCCGGTCGGGGGTGTCGATCTCGGCCGGCCGGTTCGCCGGCCTGGCGCGCGAGCCCGCCGCCCGGTTCTCGTTCCTGATGGCGACGCCGGTCATCGCCGGCGCGGCGGTCTTCGAGATCCGCAAGCTCGCGACCGGCGAGGCCGGCGTCCCGGTCGAGCTGGGGCCACTGCTGGTCGGGATGATCGCCGCGTTCGTGTCGGGTGTGATCGCGATCCGGTTCATGCTCCGCTACCTCCAGACGCGATCGCTGACCATCTTCGTGGTCTATCGGCTGGTGGTGGCAGTCGTCGTCATCGTCGCCCTGCTGCGCTGACGGCCGCAGTGCGCTGACCGATGGAGGTCATGAAGCAGCTCCGCCAGCGGGCGATCCGCGATCTCGTGGAGCAGCGACCGATCCGGACCCAGCAGGAGCTCGCAGGGGCCCTGCGCGAGCGCGGCTTCCGAACGACCCAGGCGACGATCTCGCGCGACGTCGCGGAGCTCGGCCTGATCAAGGTCACCCGCGAGGGGACTGCCGCCTACGCGCTGCCACCGCGCCTGGTCGAGGCCGAGACCTCGGGCGAGGATCGCCTGCGCAAGCTCCTGGCGGACCTGCCGATCGAGATCCGCGAGGCGGGGCTCCTCCTCGTGCTGCGAACCCTTCCCGGTTCCGCCCATGCCATCGCGGCCGCGCTCGACCGGGCGCGCTGGCCCGAGGTCGCGGGATCCGTGGCGGGCGACGACACGGTCTTCGTCGCCTGTTCCGACCGTGGCTCGCTGCTGCGGATCAAGCGTCGGTTGAACGCCCTGGCGGGTGGCACGACGGACGACTGACGGGCCGGCCGGGTCACGCTCGCGAGCACGTGCCCGGCCCCCGGCGGCGGCTTTGACAGCCCATCGCACCACCGCTACCATTCGCCGACGGTCGGAACTTCAGGTGCGCGGCTTGGCCGCGGATCGCCTGGAGTTCTTTCCTTTATCGAAGACCGCCCCGCTCGGTCTGCCCACATCCGACCACCTGAAAGACGGGGGCCCGAGACCGTGAACAACAAGCCCACCTACCTCTCCCGAGATGGCCTCGAGAAGCTCCGCTCCGAGCTCGACGAGATGGTGTCCATCAAGCGGCCCGAGGTCGCCAATCGGATCCACGACGCCAAGGAGCACGGCGATCTCTCGGAGAACGCGGAGTACGAGGACGCCAAGAACGAGCAGGCGTTCGTCGAGGGCCGGATCCAGACCCTCGAGGCGTTGATCAAGAACGCCACCATCATCGACGAGAACCACTCGACCGACCACGTCCAGATCGGCTCGACGGTGGCCGTCGAGAGCCCCGACGGCAAGGAGGCGTTCACCATCGTCGGCTCCGCCGAGGCGAAGCCGGCCGAGGGACGCATCTCGAACGAGAGCCCCGTCGGGCGCGCCCTGCTCGGCAAGAAGAAGGGCGAGAAGGTCGTGGTCAAGGTCCCGGCCGGCGACTTCACCTACAAGATCGTCGGCATCAGCTAGATCCTCGGGAGGTCCGCATGGATTGGGCGGACGAGCTCGCGTCCCGGGTCAGCGGCCCGCAGGTCGTCAACGACTCGAAGACGCCGTCGGGGACGGTCCACGTGGGCAGCCTGCGCGGGCCGGTCATCCTCGACGTCATCACCCGGGCGCTGCGCGCCAACGGTCTCGAGACGACGCTGCTGTACGGCGTCGACGACATGGACCCGATGGATGCCCAGGCCCTGTTGACGCCCGATGCCATCGACCGCGAGATGGGCCGGCCGCTCGCCCACGTGCCCGATCCGGCCGGTGACGGCCATGCCAGCTACGCCCGCCACTTCGCAGGGATGTTCATCGACGTGTTCGCCGGTCTTGGCATCCACCCTGACCGCTACTACTGGATGAGCGACATCTACCCGACCGGGGCGATGGACCCGTACATCCGCCTCGCGCTCGACCGTGCGGCGCTCGTCCGGGACATCTATCGCCGCGTGGCCAACGTCCGGCATCCCGACACGTGGCACCCGCTCGGGGTCGTCTGCCCGACCTGCGGCAAGGTCGGCACGACGATCGTGACCGACTGGGACGGCGAGCGCGTCTTCTTCGAATGCCGCGCGGAGCTCGTCACCTGGGCGCGCGGCTGCGGGACGTCGGGCTGGATCAGCCCGTTCGGTGGGACGGCCAAGCTGCCGTGGAACCTCGAATGGGCGGCGCAATGGTCGCTGTTCGGCGTGACCATCGAGCCCGGCGGCAAGGACCTCTCGACCGCCGGCGGGTCGCGTGACCGGAGCGACGCGATCGCGCGCGAGGTGTTCGAGCGCGAGCCACCGCTCAACGTCCCGTACGAGTTCCTCAACATCGGTGGCAAGAAGATGTCCACCTCCAAGGGCCACGGGGCGGCGGCCCACACCATCGCCGAGGTCATCCCGCCCGAACAGCTCCGCTTCCTGTTCCTGCGTCCGCGTCCGAACCAGGCGATCGAGTTCGACCCGGACGGCACCGACGCGGTGCCGCGGCTGTTCGACGAATTCGACCGGTTCGCGGCGGCGACTGCCGGTCGCGAGGTCAAGGGCGAGCTGGCACCCGGCTTCGAGGCCACGTTCCGCTATTCGCTCCTGGAACCTGACGCGGACGTGGCGGCCGAGGCGGCGGCCTATCGCCCGGTCTTCGCCCAGCTGGCGCTCCTGATCCAGATCGCCGGCATCGACATCCCCGCCCGGATCGAATCGGAGAAGGGCAGCCCGCTCACGGAGCGCGAACGACTCATCCTCGACGAGCGGATGGCCGCCGCCCGGTCATGGCTCGACACGTACGCGCCCGAGCGAGCGCGCCTGGCGGTCCGCCACGAGGCGTTGCCGGCCGAGGCGGCCGCCCTGGAACCCGACCAACGAGCATTCCTCGAGCGGCTCGCGGACACGGCCGAGGCCACGACGCTGACCGGCGGTGACGCGTGGCAGGCGGCCCTCTTCGCCGCGGCGATCGGTTCGGACGTGGCCTCGGGGCGCGCCTTCAGCGCGGTCTACCTCGCATTCCTCGGCCGGACGAACGGCCCGCGCGCCGGGTGGCTGCTCGCCAACCTGGACCCGGGGTTCGTCGTCGGGCGGCTGCGCGAGGCTGCACGTTCGGGTGCGAGTGCGGGTGCGGGCGCCGGCGCGCCGGCCACGACAGGAGGACAGGCGTGAGCGTCGGTCTGCAACGGCTCAGGGACGAGCCCGACGTCATCCGCGACGGCGCGATCCGCAAGGGCGAGGACCCGGGCCTCGTCGACCGCGCCCTGGCTCTCGACGCGGAGCGCCGCCGGCTCCTGGCCGAGACCGAAGGCCTCAAAGCCGAGCGCAACGCCGCCTCGAAGCGCATCGGCGAGGCGATCAAGGAGGGTGCCGCCCCGGACGGGCCGGAGGTCGCGGACCTGCGGGCGTCGTCGACGGCCGCTGGTGAGCGGATCAAGGCGCTCGACGCGGCATTGGCCGAGACCGAAGGCGATCTCGACGACCTCCTGCTGCGCATCCCCAACCCG
>DASYSM010000012.1:0-9251 GCA_036003325.1 Candidatus Limnocylindrales bacterium | reverse complement strand
ATCGGCGGGTCAATGGAAGTACCAGCGGTAGTAGACGAGCGGGCTGCCGGGTGGTGAGATCTCGACCATGACCTTGTCCGAATCGTCGGGGCGGTGACACGTCGAGACGATGTAGTCGGCCCCACTCTTGAACGGCGACGGCCCATCGAAGTTCAGGACGTTGTATGGCTTCGAACCGACCGCGAACCATGGCTCTTCGGCGTCCTTCTCCTTCGGCCAGGTCATCCGCAGGGTGTAGCTCACCGGTTCGGTCCAACCCTGACGCTCAGGGTCATCGCTCGTGCACCCCGGGGCCGTGTCGCTCCGCGTGGTCGGCGAGACGACCACGTCGATCCCGGCGACGGTCAAGGTCTGGCCGAACGACCCTGATGCCTTGTCGGTGCGTGGGGTGCCTTCGGGGCGGGGGTCCACCACCGGCCTCGATGTCGGTTTCGCCGTGGGTTTCGCAGTGAGTCGGGGAGCCGTCGCGTCTGGGGTCGGTTCGGGAGTCGGCTCCGGAGTGGGCGTGGCAGTCGCCTGGGGCGAAGGTGACGGGTCCGAGCTCGGCGTCGATGACGGATCGATCTGGGCGGCACCGAGTCCGAGATCGCTCGGCGACGACACGGGAGACCCGACGGCCGGAGAGGCTGCGTCGGCGGTCGGTCGGTCCGTGCCGCCGCGCACGGTCAGGAACACGACCAGCGAAACGACGAGAGCCGCCATCGTGAGCACCGCGCCCAGCACTGATCGCGCGTCGCGGAGCCGTTCGCGGATCCTGGCTGGCCGGTCCATGCTCGCAGCCTAGCAGTGGCGTCGGCGGCCGCAAGACCGCCAACCGGGTCGAGCCCCTGGCCCGATCGACTCAGGCCGTCGATTCCTGCGACCCGGGGAACCGGCCCGGCGTGACTCCCAGGAACCGCTTGAAGCGGCGGGTCAGGTGCGCCTGGTCGAAGAAGCCGACGTCAGTGGCGACGTCCGCTAATGGCTGGCCATCGAGGATGCGGTCGCGCGCGATCTCGAGGCGGCGAGCGACGACGTAGGCGTGGGGCGCGATCCCGAACGTGGCCTTGAAGCCTCGGGCGAGATGGGTCGGGTCGGCTCCGAGCAGCTCGGCGGCGGCCGCCATCGTGACGGGTTCGAACAGGTGTGCGTCGAGGTGCGCCCGGAAGGCTTCGATGGCAGCGTCGGCGGCACGCTGGTCAAGCCACGGTCCCTCGGTCGACGCCGTGGCGCCCATCACGGCTCGGATGCGTTCCGCCACCAGGTGCAGCCGCGTCTCGGCCTCGAATGCGTCATCGATGCAGCCCAGTGCATCATCGAGCGCCGAGACGGCCTGGCGCAGCCCTGGGTCCGGCAGGGCCGGCCGGTCGACGGCCGACCCGATGAGCGATTCGCCGATGATCGCCGGTTCGATGTAGATGACCCGCTTGCGGTAGCCGTCGGCGGTGGCGGGCCGGCCGTCGTGGACGACATGGGGCGGCAGGATCGAGACCATCGACGGCTCGGCGCCCTGGCTCCGCCGGTCGAGGTCGTAACTGATCGCACCCTGGTCGACCAGGAGCACCGTCCAGACGTCGTGGGTGTGGACCGGGTAGGCGTGCTCGACGTGGCGTGCGTGGAGCACCTCGCGGACGCCGGGCACCCGTGGCTTCCAGGCGTGGACGTCGTCGAGCGGCTCGGCGGGATGCGTGGTCACCGCAGGATCGTACAAGACGTGTCGCGAGTCGCTGTCTACGGTCCCGGCGTGGGCTGGCTTGTCGCGTTGCTCGGGTTCGCGTTCGTGTGCACGGTCACGCCTGGCCCGAACAACATCCTGCTGTGGGCCTCGGGCGCGGCGTACGGCCTGCGCCGGTCGTGGCCGCACGTCCTGGGGACGGCGCTCGGCGTCGGGCTGCTGGCCATCCTGGTCGCGGCCGGTCTCGGCGCCCTGATCGCCTCGGTCCCGCCGCTCGCCCTGGCGATGAAGGTCGGCGGCTCGATCTACCTCCTGTACCTCGCGTGGCAGGTCGCGGGCGCGGGCGCGTTCCAGCGGACGACGGCGGCGCGGCCGATGGGTGTCGCGCAGGCGATCGGCTTCCAGCTGGTCAACCCGAAGGTCTGGATCTTCGCGGTCAGCGCCTTCACGACGTTCCGTCCCGAGGACCTCCCGGTCGCGCTCGGGAGCGTCCTCGTGGCGCTCGTGATGATGGCCGTCACGGTGCCGACGGCGCTGGTCTGGGTGGTCGCCGGCGACGTCCTCAACCAGCTCATCGACCGGCCGATGGCCCGCCGAGCCATCAGCCTGGGACTCGCCCTGCTCATCGTCGTGACCATCGCGCTCGTCTGGGTCTGACCTAGCTCTAAGGCTCGAGACATCGCCACGATCAGCCGGGAGCCGGGCCTGGTCAGCGGTGGTCGTCGGGCCAGGTTCCCATGACCTGTCGGAGGACCGCGAACTCACCGACGTGATAGGCGTTGTGGTCGCCGACAACGCGGATCTCACGCAAGATCGTGTGGCCGGGCGAGTTCGGGATCGTCGCGAACAGATCGGTCGCGGGGTCGGCGGCGAGCTCCCGCAAAGCGGCCAGATCCTCCCGGAACCGCGCGATCGTCTGCTGCCACTGCTCGCGGGTCGCCGTGGCGTCGGAGGCCGGCCAGTAGTCCGCCGGCCAATCCATCTCGACATAGGCGGGGTTGCGGATGTAGTCGAGGATGTCGGCCTGGGTGATGCGGATGTGCTCGATCAGGTGCCACGGCGTGTAGGAGACATTCGGCGGCCTTCGGTTCATGGCGTCGTCCGGAAAGTCGGCGACCGCCTCGTCGAACGGCATGTGCGCGCCGACGCCGTCTAGCACCGCAAGGAGCTGCTCGCGCAGGATGCTGTCGTCGTTCATCGGCCGATCATGGCCGCGTCGCGGCTACTGCTGAATCGACCTTGCGGTCGCTACGACTGGTCACCCTCGAGCACTGACACGATGTTGCCCGATGGGTCGCGGAACCAGGCGATGCTCGGTCCCGCCTGACCGTTGGGCTGCTTGTCGCCGCGGGCGATGCCCTTGGCATCGGTCTTCATCTCGGGGGCGTTGTAGTGCTCGAATGTGACACCTGCCGATGTCAGGGCGTCGACGGCGTCATCGATGTCACGCACCTGCAGGTTCAGCACCGTGAAGACCGCCGGCTGGTGGTCCGGCTTCGGATAGACCATCACACGCGAATCGTCCGGGCTGTGGATCTCGAAGATCCCCATCTGCTTGTCGTCGCGTACGTCCAGGCCGAGCGTGCGGGCGTAGAACTGGCGGGCAGGATCGAGGTCCTTCACGGCGAAGCTCGCGAAGACCGGGGCCTTCGTGAAGATCGCCTTCGGGTCGATCATGGTGGTGGGGTTTCGCATGACGTCCTCCTTCATGGGGCATGCAGGATCAGAGGCTGACACGTAGCTGGGTACAGGGTCCTCAACGGCCCCAGCCTGGGGTGTCGGGGGCGTTGCAGGGGCATAACAGCGCTCCCCTATCATTCGGGCGACACCTATCCGAGGAGGCCCCGTGGTCATCGCAGCGAAGCCGACGTTCCGCACCGACGCGTTCATCGACGGGGCGTTCAGGCCGGCGTCGAGCGGCGACCGGTTCCCGACCGAGGATCCCGCGACGGGCCGGACGCTGGCCGAGATCGCCGCCGGCGACGCGGCCGACATCGAGCTCGCTGTCGTGTCCGCGCGCCGTGCCTTCGATGACGGTCGTTGGTCGCGCCGCTCCCCCGCCGAGCGGAAGGCCGTCCTCCTGCGCCTCGCCGACCTGATCGAGGCGAATCTCGAGGAGCTGGCGATGCTCGATTCGCTCGAGGCGGGCAAGCCGATCACCGATTGTCGCGACACGGACCTGCCCGAGACGATCAAGACGTTCCGCTGGTACGCGGAGGCGGCCGACAAGCTGTACGACTCGATCGCGCCGACCGGCCGCGACGCGCTGGGGATGATCATCCGCGAGCCGATCGGCGTGGTCGGTGCGGTCCTGCCGTGGAACTTCCCGATCATGATGGCGGCCTGGAAGGCGGCGCCGGCGCTCACCGCCGGCAACTCGCTGGTCATCAAGCCGGCCGAGCTCACCTCGCTGTCGACCATCCGGCTCGCCGAGCTCGCCTCGGAAGCGGGCCTGCCGGACGGCGTCTTCAACGTCGTCCCGGGCCTCGGCGAGACCGCGGGCCAGGCGCTCGGGCGGCACCTGGACGTCAACGTCCTGTCGTTCACGGGCTCGACCGAGGTCGGCCGGATGTTCCTCCGCTACTCGTCGGAGAGCAACCTCAAGCGCGTCGTCCTCGAGTGCGGCGGCAAGAGCCCGCAGGTGGTGATGGCCGACGCGGTCGATCTCGACCTGGTCGCCGACAACGTCGTGTACGCCGGCTTCGCGAACATGGGCGAGAACTGCACCTGCGGCTCACGGCTCATCGTCCATCGCAGCCGGCGCGACGAGCTCCTCGAGCGCATCGTCGCCAGGACGGCCGATTGGCCGGTCGGCGACCCCCAGGACCCGGCCACAAGGATCGGCCCGATGATCGAGGCGCCGCACCTCGACAAGGTCCTCGGCTACATCGCCAGCGGGCGCGAGCAGGGCGCGCGGGTCGTCGTCGGTGGCGGACGCGCGATGCCGGACAGCGGGGGCTATTTCGTCGAGCCGACGGTGTTCGATGGCGTCGACAACTCGATGACGATCGCGCGGGACGAGATCTTCGGGCCGGTCATCTCGACCATCGCGTTCGACACCGAGGACGAGGGCCTGGCGATCGCCAACGACACGAACTACGGGCTCCACGCGGCGGTCTACACCAACGACCTCGACACGGCGATCCGTGCCGCCCGCACGTTGCGTGCCGGGACCGTGTCGGTCAACGCCTACTCCGAGGGCGACATCACGACACCGTTCGGCGGCTTCAAGGAATCGGGCTTCGGCGGCCGCGACAAGGGCCTCGAGGCGTTCGACCAGTACACCGAGAAGAAGACGGTCTGGATCTCGGTCAAGGGCTGAGCGGCGGCGGGATCGGCGGGAGCCTGGCTCGGCCCCACCGATCCCGAACCGTCCTACTGGGCCGAGGCCTGGATCAGCGCCAGGACCGCCGGGTCGATGGCGACAGCATCGTCGCCCGTGACGCCGTCGATCACCAGGCTGTCCTTGTCGGGGTCAGCGTGGGTGATCCGGACGAGAGCGGCGAGGCCGCTGACTTCGACGGCTGACCCGTTCGCGGTCGCGGCGATGGAGTCGTCGCCCTTGGTGCCGAGGACCGTCACCGTGTCGGCCTGATCGTCGGCCGTCGAGCCACCGAGCACACCGGCGAGATCGACGTCGACGCGCCGCAGGTCCGTCCCGCTCAGGTCGTTGACCGTGATGGAGTCGGTGCCGCCGAGGGCGTTGACGCGGATCGCTTCCACGTCGTTCAGGTCCATCACGATGCCGCCGAGGTTCCGGGTGAACGACACCCGGCCAAAGTCCGCGGTGGCTGCCATGACCTCGTTGCCGCCGGCGCCGTTGAAGACCAACGTGTCCGAACCCTGGCCGCCTTCGACGACGTCGGAGCCGTCGCCCGGGTCCCAGACGAACGTGTCATCGCCCTGGCCGAGCAGGGCCGTGTCGGCGCCGCCGTTGCCGTCGATGGTGTCGTCGCCGCGACCACCGAGCAGGACCTCGTTGCCGCTCCCGCCGGACAGCGTGTCGTCGCCGTTCTGGCCGTCGATCCGGGTCGCCTCGCTGGTGGTGAACACGCCGTTGACCTGATCGATCCGGACCGAGTCGTTGCCGTTCCCCGCCTCGACGTCGATCGCGTCGAATGTGTTGAGATCGAACGTCTGGTCGGCCGAGCCGTCGTCGCCGATGTCGACCTGGAGCTGGGTCCGATCGTCGGGGCTCAGGCGAAGTGCGATGCGGTCCGACAGCGCGCTACCGACGATGTGAAGCGTGCTGCCGGCGACGGCCGCTGTGACCGTCGGCTGCGCCGCGGCGACGGGCCCTGCGATCGACGATGCGAGCGCGGCCAGCGCGACCCCGCCGAGCAATGTCTTCCTGGTCATGTCCTTCTCCTGCCTTCGCTTCCGCTTCGAGTTCGCGGCCGCAGATGACCGGATCGGGGAAGACCGTGCCAAGGCCGTACGCCGCGATGGGCGTGACAGGTTTCAGGCTTCGTCGGAGGCGGCGGCGCCGACCTACTCGGGCAGCTCCAGGAGGCCCAGGAACGTGCGCAGGAGGCCCTCGAGCTGTTCGACCTCGCCCGGATCGAGCCGCTCCAGGAGCTCGCGATCACTGACCGCCAGGGCGGCGACCGCCTCGTCGACGACCTCCCGGCCCTGATCGGTCAACTCGATGATCACGCCGCGGCGATCGTCGGGGTCGTCGAGACGGCGGACGAACCCGCGTCGCTCGAGTCGATCGATGCGGCTGGTCACTCCGGCCGACGACAGCATCAGACCTCGAGCGAGACGGGTCGGAGAGAGTCGGTAGGGCGGCCCCGAGATCCGGAGGGCGCTCAAGGCACCGACCTCGCCGCGGCTCAACCCGAAGCGCCCGAAGACGTCGTCCTGCCGCCTCGCCAGGAGTGGGCCGATCCGGCTGAGGCGAGCGGTCACCTGCAACGCGCCGACCGCCAGATCGGGGCGGGACTGGTCCCAGCCACTCAGGACGCGATCCGTCGTGTCATCTGACATTTGTCCATTGTACCGTCAGAAGAGTTCTTCACATTAGTATCTTACGTGCGAACTACTTATCTCAGTCCTAGAGAACCGGAGGGTATGTTCGATGGCGATGGACGGCTACGCGCAAGACGCGCCGCGAGGTCCGGACGGTGGTGTCCAGACCGACGCGACCCTGATGCGCCAGCTCATCGAGGGGTCCCAGGATGCGCTTGGAAGCCTCTACGACAGACACGTCCAGGCGGTCTTCGCCGCCGCCGTGCGTGTCACCCGGGATCGGGGGATCGCCGCCGACGTCGTCCAGGAGACGTTCCTCACCCTGTGGAACCGCGCGGAGCTGTTCGACCCGTCGCGCGGCAGCGTGTCGGCCTGGTTGGTGACGGTCGCGCGAAACCGTGCCATCGATCGCCTCCGGGCCGCCGCCCGCCACGACCGGGCGGCAACGTTCTCGTCGTTCACGCGCGGCGATGCGGACGATCAGTCGACCCTCGAATGGCTCACCTCGACCGGTGACCTCGTCGGCGCGGCCGGCGCGGAGCTCGGGCCGGAGGCGGCGCTGGCCGACAAGGAGACACGGGAGCTCATCCAGGACGCGGTCACCTCCCTCGCGCCACTCGAGCGGCGCGTGATCGAGCTCGCCTATGGAACGGGGCTGTCCCAGTCCGAGATCGCCGCGCACCTGGATTGGCCGATCGGTACGGTCAAGACGAGGACACGTCGGGCCCTCCGCCACATCCGCGAGCGGCTCGAGGGGCCGGAGGCGGATGGCGAAACGCCCGGCAGCGTCCCGTTGGCAGCTGGGAGTGGGGCGTCTGCCTGGCAGGCGACGGCGGACGCGATGGGTCGTGTCCGGGTCGCACGTCCGTGCCTCAGCCCCTGCTAGTCATCTTCTTGCGGCCCTCGCTCGACGGTCGCGCGGCCGCCTCAGCGGGCCCCGCCCATCGCGCCGACCTGCTTGAGCACGGCCAGCCGGTCCGCGACGCCCCAGTGCTCGACCATCCGGCCGTCGGCGACGCGCATGACGTCCATCACGGTGATGTCGATCGGGCGACCGGTCGCCGGGCGACCCCACAGCAGGCCGTCGTTGGTGCCGGTCGCGCGGATGCGGAACCACACGGTGTCGCCCGAGGTCGCCGCGTCCTGGATCTCGAGGTGCAGGTCCGAGAACTGGCTGCGCAGCTCGCCGATGAGCGCGCGCAGACCGTCGATGCCGGAGGCGGCGCCGTCCTGGTGCTCGATGATGTCCGCGGCGACGAAGGCGTCGAGGCCGTCGAGGTCGCCGTCGTTGAACCCGCGCTCGATGATGGTTCGGCAGATCTGCTCGTTCGTTTCGGTCATCGTGGTCTCGACGGTCATGGCTCGGAACCTCGCTACTGGAGTGCGACTCTAGTTGATACTGGAGTGATACTCTAGTTCCGTGAGTCCTGTCAAGCCCGCGCGAAAACGCGACCGGGACGCCACCCGGGCGCGGATCGTCGATGCCGCGCGCGACCTGTTCGTCGAGCAGGGCTACGCGCGGACGACGATCGCCGATATCGCGCGCGCGGCGGATGTCGCGCCGCAGACGGTCTATTGGGCGTTCAGCTCGAAGGCCGGGATCGTCCGCGAGATCCGGGACGCATGGTTCGCGTCGGCGCGGACGGGCGAGCGGATGGGCCAGGTCCTCGCCATCGACGAGCCGGTCGCGCGCCTCGACGCCTTCGCCGCGTTCATGCGCAACCAGTGGGTGTCGGGCGCGGCGGCGCTGTCGATCCAGCGCGACGCGCTGCGCGTCGATCCCGACGCGGCCGCCGACGTCGCGGCCATCCTCGAGACGCGCGCCCGCGGCCTGTTCGAGGTGGTCCGGCCGCTCGGTCCCCATCTCGTCGCAGGCCTGACCGTCAAGCGGGCCCACGATCTCGTCCTGGCGCTGACGCTCCTTGAGATCTACCTCGAGCTGGAGGCGCGCGGCTGGACGGCACAGGAGTACGAGGCGTGGCTGGCGGCCGCGCTGCGGACGCAGCTGCTGGGAAGGACCTGACCGACCCTGGTTCCTGCCAGGTCGTCTCCCCCAGACTTGTCGTCAGACGTTGTGTGGCGCCCCGGGTCGTGTGGGCCCGGATCCACGCTCGGTCGGACGCCGCTGGACCTGGCCCGGGGCCGGATCGGGCCGGGGATTCGGACAAACAGTCTCCCCCAGGGTATCTGTCAGGAATCGGCCCTCTTTCCTGCCAGGTATTCTCCCCCAGACTGGAAGTCAGAGGTTCTGGGCGTGACGAGGTCGTGTCGGCCCAGGATCCACGCTCGCCCGGACGCCGCCGGACCTGGCCCAGGGCCCGGATCGGGCCGGGATTCGGACGAACAGTCTCCCCCAGGGTATCTGTCAGGAATCGGCCCTCGTTCCTGCCAGATAGTCTCGCCCAGACTGATCGTCAACGGCCTTGGGCCCGAGCCGCGCAGGGCCGTGGCCGGCCGCGCGCCACGACTGCGCTGCCAGCCGCCGGCGCCTCTCAGCCGATCTTGGCCGCGATCTCCCAGATGTGACCGCCAGGGTCGCGGAAGCTGGCGGTCCGGATCCCCCACGGCCGGTCCATCGGGCCGTTGAGGATCGCCCCTCCCCTCGCCCGCAGCGTGTCGCACATGC
>DASYSM010000011.1:0-19157 GCA_036003325.1 Candidatus Limnocylindrales bacterium | reverse complement strand
CTTGTTAGGGGAGGGTAGCCGGAGGTGCAGGCATCGTCAAGGTGCGGCGCGGGGGGGCGGGGCGATGCCGTTGGTTCGGCGGTCGGGCCCCTGCCGGGCGGTCGTGCCCTGCCGGGCGGTGACCAGCGGTCACCGATTTGGGCCGTTTGGGGCTCGTGGGCTGTCATTCTGGGCCCGGCGGTGACCGGCGGTCACCGATTCGGGCCGTTTCAGGATCGTCAGCGGCCATTTCCTCCCGGTGGTGACCGTGGGTCACCGATTCGGGCTGTTTCGGCCTCGGTGGCCGATCATTCGCCGGATTTCGGTGACCGTGGGTCACCGATCGGTTGTTCAACGTGGCGGGGCACGGCCGCGCGGTCGGAATCGGTGACCGTCGGTCACCGACCGGTGCTCTTGGGAGCCGGGCCGGGGCCGACCCCGCCGGAATCGGTGACCGTCGGTCACCGGCCGGTGGTTGAGCGAGCGACGGGCGAGCCGCGCCGGACGAGCCGCGCCGCGCCGGACGAGCCGAGCCGCGCCGGACGAGCCGAGCCGCGCCGGACCAGCCGCGCCGCGCCGGACCAGCCGCGACCGCTCACGACGGCCGAAACCGCGCCAATGCCCGAGGGCTACTCCCCGCTGAACCGCGGCGGCCGCTTGTCGAGGAACGCCGCCAGACCTTCGGCGTGATCGGCACTGGCGCCGGCGATCCCCTGCCGATACGCCTCGTCCTCGAGCGCCTCATCGAGATCGACCGACCAGCTCCGCTGCAGCGCCCGCTTGGTCAGCGCCACGGCCCGCGGGGCGAGACCGGCGAGCCGGAGGGCCATCGACCGCGCCTCATCCGCGAGGGCGTCGGCGGGCACCACCCGAGCGACCAGCCCGAGCCGTTCGGCATCGGCCGCGCTGAGTGCCTCGCCGAGGAGAGCCAGCTCGGCCGCCTTGGCGGGCCCCACCAGCCGCGGCAGGAACCAGGTCGCACCGCTGTCGGGCACGAGCCCGATCCGCTCGAAGGCGAGGACGAAGCTGGCGCCCTCGGCCGCGATGCGCAGGTCGCACGCGAACGCGAGCGACGCGCCGGCCCCGGCCGCGACGCCGTTGATCGCCCCGACGATCGGCTGGTCGAGCCGGCGCATCGCGGCGATGATCGGGTTGTAGCGCTCCCGCAGCTCGATCTCGAGCGGGGCCGCATCGGGCTCGAGCCGCTCCTTGAGGTCCTGCCCGGCACAGAAGGCACGTCCGGCGCCGGTCAGGACCACCGCCCGGATGGCACGATCGCGCTCCACCGTCCGGAGTGCGGCGAGCAGCTCCTGCTTGAGCGGGATGGTCAGCGCGTTGAGCGCCGCCGGCCGATCGAGGGTGATGGTCGCGACCGCATCGGCGACCTCGTAGCGCAGCGCGCTGAACACGCCCGGCTCCCGATCCGAGGCCATCGCGTCGATCAGACCCCGCTGAACTCGACCAGCCGGCCGTCCACGAGCTCGAACACGCGCCGGTCGATGGGCTCGTCGGCGCCGCCCGATTGCTCGACGATGAAGTCGGCGAACAGCGAGGCGAACTCGTCGTCGCCGGGGCGCAGGGATCCGGCGGTCATCAGGTGACGTTCGGGGACGCCGATGAGGATCCGGCCGGCGCTCCCGAGCTCGGCCACCAGGTGCGCGACCACGTCCGGCAGCATGATCCGGGCGGCATCCCAGCCATTGCCGGTGTCGGAGCTGATCAGCCGACGCTCGCCGGACACCTCGTCGGTCCATGGCGCGGTCGATGACCAGCGGGCGAGGTTCTGCAACGCCGCGTCCTGGACCTCCGACGGCTCGACGCCCCATGACAGCAGGTGGTCGCCGTTGACGACGATGTCGTACGCCCCGGCATCGATGGTGTAGACGACCGGCAGCTCGGCCGGCCCGACGTCGATCAATGGCTGCGCATGGCTCTGGGCTGAATGCGCCGCAAGGACGTCGCGGTCGATGGATTCGAGCGCCAGTCCCTGGGTCCCGACCGGCCGGAACGCCGGATAGATGATGTCGCGCGCGTGCGCCCAGTCCTGCTCGGGGCTGTCGGCCGGCGAGGCAGCCGTTTCGGGGGCGGGCGAATGACCACTGACCGGCGCTGATTGGTCGATCGGCACCAGGTAGTCGGGCGGGCTGTCGCGGATCGATGCCGGCGGATCGTCGCCAAGCTCGCGTTCGACGTCGCGTCCGACGTCCGCCCCGCCCTCGGGCTCTCGCTCCATGCGCGTCCCTCCTCCTGCTCGTCGAGTCAGTGTCCCGACCAGACGGGCGGGCGTTTCTCGGCGAAGGCGGCCATCCCTTCCGCCTGATCATCGGTATCGAACAACCCGAAGAATGCCGCGCGCTCGCGGGCGAGGCCGTCGCTCAGGCTGCGCTGGGCGGCATCGAGGATGGCCGCCTTGGCGGCTCGGACCGCACGCGGTGGCATGGTCGCGACGGAGGTGGCGAGCTCGAGCGCGGCGTCGACCGTCGCCTCGGCCGGGACCACCCGCGTGACCAGACCACGCGCCTCGGCCTCGCGGGCAGTCAGCGAACGGCCGGTCAGGATCAGCTCCATCGCTCGCGCCTTGCCGATCGCCCGGGTCAGCCTCTGGGTACCGCCGGCACCGGGCATGACCCCGATCAGGATCTCGGGTTGGCCGAACGTGGCGTCCTCGGCAGCCACGATCATGTCGCAGGCCATCGCCAGCTCACAGCCACCCCCGAGCGCGAAACCGCGGACCGCGGCGATCAACGGCAGCCCGATGGCCGCGATCCGGTCCCATGCCCCGAACCGGCCTCCCGCGCTCAGCGAGGCCGACGTCTGGCTGGCGAGCTCGCGGATGTCCGCCCCGGCCGCGAACGCCCGGTCGCCGGCGCCAGTCACCACGATCGCCCGGCAGGCCGGGTCGGCGTCGAGCGTCTCCAGCGCGGTCGCGAGCTGGTCTAGCAGGTCGAAGCTGAGAGCGTTGAGCGCCTTGGGACGATCGAGGGTCACGAGCGCGACGCCCGGCAGGGATGTCGCCGGCGCGGCCGAACGGGGCGCCCGGGCCGGATGCTCGACGCGGACGAGGACCGCATCGGCAGCATCGCGTGTCTGCCCGAACCGATCGTTCGGCGGCGCGGTGTGGGTCACCTGGGCTCCTCGGCGCTGCGTTCAGACAGTATCCACAGCCGGGGAAGCCGCGGCGTCCATTTCCGGCGCCTCCTCGAGCACGAGCAGGGTCGACAGTCCGGGGGCGATCTCGCGCAGATTGCGTCCCGCGGCGCGCATCGCATCGGACGCCAGCCCCGCGTCGAGCGCGGCCCGATCGTCAAAGACCATGGTCGTGACGATGACGAGATCGGTCTCGGTGCCGAGCGCCTCCGCGACTCGCCGGACGCGGGTCTCGCGCAGCCCCGGCGTCCCGGCCACGAGCGGAAGGTGCTCGGTGGCATATCGACGCTCGAAGGTCGACAGGGCGTCCGGTCCGCCGTCCGGGCGGCGGAACAGGGCGAGCAGCGTGGTCATGGGCGCACCTCCGTCGGTCCATCGGCCGGCGCGGCGGTCGTCGCCTCGGCCGAGCGGTAGAAGACCCGCATCGCCTCGAGCGCCAGGGCCGGGCGCCGGTTCAGGACATCATGGCCGCAGTCCGGGGCGACGAACAGCGATCCGCGGCGGACCTGCCGGGACAGCTCCCACGCCTGTCCGACCGGCACCAGCGGGTCGCGGTCGCCGCAGGCGACGAGGGTCGGCGCGGTGATCGAGCGCAGCTCCGCGGGACCGAGCAGTGGCTGGACGGCGATGTCGGCGGCGATCGCGGGGAGCAGCCGCTCCCAGGCGCCCGGGCCCTGGATGCGATCGATCGTCCGGTCCATCTCGGCGGCCCAGGCCGGCTCGTCGCGCCGGATGCGAGCCGGGTCCATCAACCGGCGGCCCACGCTGGCGCGCGGCTCGCGCGCCGTCGTGATCCCGGCCGCGACCAGGCTCGTGACGCGGGCAGGCGCGCGGACCGCCAGGCCGAGCGCGGTCATCGCCCCCATCGAATGGCCGGCCAGGCCGACGGTCGCGAGCCCGAGTGCGTCGACGAAGGCCTCCAGGTCGTCGACCAGCCATGCGGCCTCGAACCCGTCCGAGGCGTCCCAGCGCGTCCCGCCGTGGCCGCGCGCGTCGGGGAGATAGAGGGTGAACCGCGCGGCCAGCGCCGGGATCTGTCCCGCGAACGAGGCACGACCGGAGGTCGAGGCGCCGTGGAGCAGGACGAGCGGCGGACCGGACCCGATCGTCTCGTATGCGATGTCGAGACCGTTGGCATGGATGCTGGGCATCGCCCGCGATGCTACCGCTCCGGCTTGCCCTCGACCTCGGACGTCGCCGCGCGCTCGATGCGGAGGTAGCGCCGGCGGTAATAGAGCAGGGGCATCGGGTGATGCTCCTCGTTGGCGAGCGTGTCCACGCGACCGATGAACAGGTCGTGGTCGCCCGCGGAGAAGGTCTCGACCACCGTGCATTCGAGCGTGGCGATCGCGCCATCGAGCAGCGGCAGCCCGCTCGAGCCCGGGTGCCAGGCGGCTCCGCAGAACTCGTCGCGGCCGGGCACCACCGCGGCCCCGGCGAAGCAATCGGACAGGGCCTGCTGATCCTCGGACAGGATGTTGACCGCGTAGCGGCCGGCGGCCCGCACGATCGGGGTCAGGAACCGGCGACGGTCGAGCGCGACCATCACCAGCGCCGGGTCGAGCGAGACCGAGCTCAGGGCATTGACGGTGATCCCGAACGGCCGCTCGCCATCGAGGGCGGTCACGACCGTCACGCCGGTCACGAAATGACCGAGCACGCGCCGGAAGACGTCGGGCGTGACGGTCGCAGGCAGATCCACGCGACGAGTCTAGCCCGCGATCCCGCACGGCACGGCAGGCGGCGCCTCCGACGACGCGCCCAGCCTACAATCGGGGCGATGACCGAGACGCAGGCTGCCGCGACCCGCACCGAGCGCGATTCGATGGGCGAGATGCAGGTCCCGGCCGACGCGCTGTACGGCGCCTCGACCCAGCGGGCGGTCGAGAACTTCCCGATCTCCGGCCAGCGGATGCCCACCCGCTTCCTGCGTGCGCTCGCCCTCATCAAGCTCGCCGCGGCGGACACGAACAGCCAGCTCGGCCTGCTCGACCCCGACGTTGCCGGGGCGATCGCGGCGGCGGCGGCCTCGGTCGCCGACGGCGACCACGACGACCAGTTCCCGATCGACGTCTACCAGACAGGCTCGGCGACCTCGACCAACACCAACATGAACGAGGTCGTCGCCCACATCGCCAGCGCACGCCTCGGCGGTCGGACGGTCCATCCCAACGACGACGTCAACCGCTGCCAGAGCTCGAACGACACGATCCCGACCGCTCTCCAGCTGTCGGCCGCGGTGGCCATCGAGGAGCAGCTCCTTCCCGCTCTCGAGCGCCTGCACACGGGCCTGGCCGCCAAGGAGCAGGAGTTCTGGCCGATCGTCAAGACCGGCCGGACGCATCTCCAGGACGCCACGCCCATCCGGCTCGGCCAGGAGTTCCGCGGGTACGCCGGCCAGGTCGAGGAATCGCTCCGTCGAGCGCGGGCCGCACAGGCCGAGCTGCTCGAGGTGCCGCTCGGAGGGACCGCGGTCGGGACCGGGATCAACGCCCACCCGGAGTTCTCGTTCCGCACCTGCGCCCGGCTGTCGGCACTGACCGGCCTGGCCGTCCGCGAGACCGCCAACCATTTCCACGCCCAGGCGACGCTCGACGCGGCCATCGCGGCGCACGGAGCCCTCCGGACCATCGCGCTCAGCCTGTGGAAGGTCGCCTCGGACATCCGGCTGATGGGGATGGGGCCGCGCGCCGGTCTCGCCGAGCTGGCCTTGCCCGAGACCCAGCCCGGCTCGAGCATCATGCCGGGCAAGGTGAACCCGGTCATCGTCGAGAGCCTGACGATGGTCGTCGCCCGGGTCGTGGGCAACGACGCGACGATCGCGTTCGCCCAGACCGGCAGCCTGCTCGAGCTCAACGTGATGCTGCCCGTGACCGCGACCGTGATGCTGGAATCCATCTCGCTGCTCTCGGCGGCGGCGGAGAACCTGAGCATCCGTCTGGTCGAGGGTCTTCAGGCCACCGAACGCGGACCGCAGCTCGTCGAGCAGGGGCTGATGCTGGCGACCGCCCTGGCTCCGGTCATCGGCTACGACGACGCGGCCAAGCTGGCCAAGGAGGCGCTGGCGTCCGGCCGGACGATCCGCGAGCTGGCGCTCGAGCGCGGGATGGACGCCGAGGAGCTCGATCGTCTGCTCGATCCGGCGGCGATGACCGAGCCCGGCCTGGGCGGCGGGCCGGCCGGCGGCTGATCCAGGCTGAGGCAGGAGGGCGGCCGAGCGTCCGCGACGCCGGCGCACCCCGTCCTCACCTCCGGCGCGCCGGTGGCTTCAGCTCCGGCCCCCCTGGCTTCCGGCTCGCGCCCCTGACTCCTGGTTTCGCTTGCTTGGAACCATCGGAAAAGTGCCTTCCTGCGCGACGTCTTCCGACGAGAGCGGGCGCGACCAGCCGGTGATCCACGACCCCGGGGCCGCGCGCGGCACGCGCACCCCGACCGAGCCCCGATTCGTTGGCCGACCGGCGGCTCAGTGCGACCGCTACAATCCGCGCGATGACCGAGACGCGCCTGTGGGACCGCGCCGCCGCCCTGCCCGCCCGGACGGACGGGGTCCGGCTGCCCGAGGTCGCGACACTCACGAGCGAGCTCCCCACGGTCGGCGAGCTGTTCGACTTCATGCGCGATGCCGAGCTGCGGTTCGCGACACTCCGCCTGCGGATCGAGGAGCGTGCGCACACCTCTCGCGGCGAAGAGCTGACCCTGATGGACACGGTCCTGCGGCACCCTGGTGATGCGCGGGTCACGACGACCCGGCCGAACGGCACGGCACGGTCCGAATACGAGGTCTGGATCTCGGACGGCGAGGTCGTCCGGACCTACGCCAGCGCCCATCGCCTGGGCACCCAGCGACCGATCCGCAACTGGCCGCGCGGCCTCAACGACCGCGACTTCCCCGGGACGGCCAAGGTCTACGAGCCGGTCACCTCGCTCCCGACCGAGACCCTCCCCGAGACATTCGTCCATCCCGCCGGCTACTGCCAGAACGTGCTCGCCACGGGGCGCTGCCTCGTCACCGGCACCGACGTCATCATCGGCCGCGAGGTCGTCCTGCTCGAGTGCGACCACCCGCGCACGACCGAGCTCCCGGGCGACCGCCCGGACTTCCATATCGCGATCGCGGTCGATCGCGACACCGGCGTCATCCTGCGTCTCGTCGAATCGATCGGCGGCGCCGTCACCCGCGACGCCGAGGTCGTCGAGCTGTCGCCCGATGTCCCGCTCCCGCCCACGGCGTTCTCCTTCGTCTTCCCGACCGGGACGACGATGCTCTACTGATGGCGGACGTCGCGGAGAGCCACCCCTCGAAACATCCTCGCCTCGTCGAGCTCGAGGAGATGGTCCGCGACGGACAGATCGACACGATCGTCGTGGCGATCACCGACATGCAGGGCCGGCTGATGGGCAAGCGCGTCCAGGGCCAGGCATTCCTCGACGGCGTCATCTCGCACGGCGCGCACTTCTGCACCTACCTGCTCGGGACGGACATGGAGATGTCGACGCCCGACGGGTTCCAGCTCATGAACTGGGACACCGGCTACGGCGACTGGATCGCCGAGCCGATCTGGGACCAGCTCCGTGTCCTGCCCTGGCTGCCCGGGACGGCGATGGTCCTGGCCGATGTCGTCGACGAGGAGACGGGACGCGAAGTCCCGATCGCCCCGCGCACGATCCTCAAGCGCCAGGTCGAGCGCGCGGCGAAGGCCGGCTACGTCCTGAAGGCCGGCTCCGAGTTCGAGTTCTACGTGCTCAAGGACTCGTGGGAAGAGCTGGCCGAGCGTGGCTGGCCGGTCCCCCGCCCGTTCGGGCACTACAACGAGGACTACCACCTCCTCCAGGCGACCAAGGCCGAGCCGCTCCACCGCCTGCTGCGCAACCAGATGACAGCCGCCGACGTGCCCATCGAGTTCAGCAAGGGCGAGGCGGCCAACGGCCAGCACGAGGTCAACATCCGCTACGACCACGTGCTCGAATCGGCCGACCGCAGTGTCGTGTTCAAGCACGGCGCGAAGGAGATCGCCTACCTCAACGGCTGGGGGATCACCTTCATGGCCAAGCCCGACCATCACTGGACCGGGTCGTCGGGCCATCTCCACATGAGCCTGTGGGATGCGGCGGGCGAGACGCCGCTGATGCACGCCGCCGACGGTGCGCCGGCCGGCCCATATGGCCTGTCCGAGGTCGGTCAGCACTTCATGGCCGGGATGATGAAGCTGTCGCGCGAGCTGGCGGTGTTCATCGCGCCCTTCATCAACTCCTACAAGCGCTATGCCTCGCTGTCGTGGGCGCCGGTCAACGTCGTGTGGGGACGCGACAACCGGACGACCGGCTTCCGGCTCGTCGGTCGGGGGCCGGGACTCCACGTCGAGGACCGCTTCCCGGGTGGCGACATGAACGCCTACCTGACCTATGCGGCGATGATCGGCGCCGGCCTGTACGGCATCGAGCACGAGCTGCCGCTCGACCCCGAGTTCACGGGCAACGGCTACCTCGCGACCGGCGTGCAGCGGATGCCGCGGGCCCTGTACGAGGCCATCGCCGAGTTGGAGCGGTCCGAAGCCGCGGTCGAGATCCTGGGTCAGGACGTGGTGGACCACTATCTCAACGCCGCGCGGGTCGAGCAGCAGACCTACGACTCGGTGGTCCACGCCTGGGAGCGAGAGCGCTATCTCGAACGAGGCTGACGTTCGGATGACCTCCGAGATCGACCGTCTGAGCCGCCGCGTCGCCGAGCTCGAGGAGCGAGAGGAGCAGCACGCCCGCGCCGCGACCGTCCAGGACGCCCTGTACCGGATCGCCGAGGCGGCGAGCACGGCGGACGATCTCCAGGCGTTCTACGCGACGGTCCATCGCATCGTCGGCGGCCTGATGTACGCCGAGAACGCATACATCGCCCTGTACGACGAGCAGCGGCAGGCGATGAACTACCCGTACTACGTGGATCCGATGGAGGTCGACGTCCCCGATCCCAACGCCTGGGAGCCGATGGGCACCGGACAGGCGCGCGGGATCACCGGCTATGCCCTGCGGCTCGGCAAGCCTCTGCTCGTGACGGCGCCGACCATGCGCGAGCTCATGGCGGCGGGCGAGGTCGAGCTGATCGGCGTCATCGCCGACGGCGACTGGCTCGGCGCCCCACTCGTCGCCGAGGGCCACACGCTCGGGCTGATCGTGGTCCAGAGCTACACCAACGACCACGTGCACACCGAGGCGGATCGGGACCTGCTGGCCTTCGTCGGGCAGCACATCGGGACGGCGCTCAGTCGGGTGCGCGCCATCGAGGAGACCCGCCAACGCAACAACGAGCTGGCGCTCGTCAACGAGATCGGCCAGGCGTTGGCGAGCGAGCTGGACTTCCAGGCGATCATCGACCTGGTCGGCGAGCGGGTCCGCGGCTTGTTCGATGCACCGTCGACCTACATCGCCCTCTACGACCCGACGACGAACCTCATCACCTTCCCGTACGAGATCGACGGCGGGCAGCGGATCGCGAGCGAAGGGTTCGCGCTCGGACCCGGGCTGACCTCCCATGTGATCAACACCAAGCGACCACTCCGGACGGGCACGCAAGCCGAGCAACCCGTCACCCACGTCGTGTCCGGTCCAGATGCGCAGTCATGGCTCGGCGTGCCGATCATGGCCGGCGAGCGGGTGCTCGGCGTGGTCGCCCTCGAGAGCACGGTGCCGCACGCATTCGACGAGGCCACGGAACGACTGCTGAGCACGCTGGCCTCGAGCATGGGCGTCGCCCTCGAGAACGTCCGGTTGTTCGATGAGACCAAGCGACTGCTGTCCGAGACCGACCAGCGCGCGGCCGAGCTGGCCATCATCAACGGCGTCCAGCGCGGCCTGGCGGCCGAGATCGACATGCAGGCGATGTACGACCTCGTCGGCGACAAGATCCAGGAGATCTTCGATGCCCAGGTGGTCGACATCAGCATCTACGACCGGGAGACGCGGCGGCTGCGTTTCGTCTACACGATCGAGCGCGGCATGCGTCTGCCCGAGGAGGCGATCGAGCTCGTCGGCTTCCGCAGGCACATCTTCGAGCGCGACGAGCCGCTGCTGATCAACCACGACGTCCTGGGGCGGCTGACGGAATTCGGGAACCCGATCCTCTCCGGCGAGCCGGCCAAGTCGTGGCTGGGCGTGCCGATCCACGCCGGTGATCGCGTCGACGGCGTCATCTCTCTGCAGAACCTCGACGCCGAGGATGCCTTCGACGAGGCCGACGTCAGCCTGCTCACCACGATGGTGGCCAGCCTGAGTGTCGCGCTGGAGAACGCCCGCCTGGTCGGTGAGACCCGCCAGCGCAACGCGGAGCTGGCGATCATCAACGGGATCCAGCAGGGCCTGGCCGCCGAGCTGGACATGCAGGCGATGTACGACCTGGTCGGCGACCGGATCCAGGAGATCTTCGACGCCCAGGTCGTCGACATCGGCGTCTACGACCGGCCCGCCGGACTGTTCCACTTCCCCTACACCATCGAGCGGGGCGTCCGCTTCCCGGACCAGCCGATGGAGGTCGTCGGCTTCCGCAAGGAGGTGATGGAGACCGGACAGGCGGTGATGCTCAACGAGGGCGTCCCCGACCGCGCGGTCGAGCTGGGCCAGGTCGGTGCCATCCAGGGGGAGATGGCCAGATCGGTCATCTTCGCGCCGCTCATGATCGGCGGTCATCCGAACGGGGTCATCTCGCTCCAGAACCTCGACCGCGAGTTCGCGTTCAGCAGCTCGGATCTCGACCTGCTGACGACCCTCGCGGCCAGCCTGAGCGTCGCCCTCGACAATGCCCGCCTGATCGACGAGACCCGCCAGAGGGCGGCCGAGCTTGCCATCGTCAACAGCGTCGGTCAGGCGCTGGCCGGCCAGCTCGACCTGGACTCGCTGATCTCCGACCTCGGCGACCGGATGCGCGTGACATTCGATTCGGACCTGGTCTACGTCGCGCTCCACGACCGGGAGACGGACCTGATCGAGTTCGTCTACTACAGCGAAGGCGGCGTGCGGCGCGAGGAGCCGGCGCTGCAGTACGGCGAAGGACTGACCACCCAGATCATCGAGACCCGTCAACCGCTGCTGCTCAACCAGGATGCCCAGTTCGCCGGTCGGACCGTCGTCGGCACACCGGCGAGCTCGTACCTCGGGGTGCCGATCATCGCCGGCGACGAGGCGATCGGTGTGGTCAGCGTCCAGTCGACCACCGAGCGCGGTCGGTTCGGCGAGGCCGACCAGCGCCTGCTCGGGACCCTGGCCGCGAACGTCGGGGTCGCCATCCAGAACGCCCGGCTCTACCGCGATGCACAGCGCCAGGCGGCCGAGATGACCGCCCTGGCCGAGGTGGCGGCGGAGATCTCGGCCATGCTCGACCTCGGGTCGGTGCTCGAGCGGATCGCCGACCGGGCGATGACCCTGCTCGCGGCCGACACGACCGCGGTCCTGCTGGCCGAGGAGGACGGTCACGTCTTTCGCCCCTTCGTCGCCCTCGGTTCGTTCGCGGACGCGGTCATGGCCGACACCATCAAGCGCGGCGAAGGGATCATCGGCGACCTCGCCGAGCGCGGCGAGGCCGAGGTCGTCAACGACGTCGCGCACGACAGCCGGACGGTCGACATCCCCGGGACCGAGGGCTCCGGCGCCGAGTCCCGGATGATGGCCGCGCCGCTGCGATCGCGCGGCGAGGTCACCGGCATGATGGTCATCTGGCGATCCGCGCCGGGAACGCCGTTCACCGCGGCCGACCTCGCCTTCCTGGTCAGGCTCGCCCAACAGGCCGCCATCGCCATCGAGAACGCGCGGCTGTTCGAGGATGGCCGGGCGGCGCAGGAAGCCGCCGAACAGGCGAACCAGGCCAAGTCGACGTTCCTGGCCGCCATGAGCCACGAGATCCGCACGCCGATGAACGCGATCATCGGGATGAGCGGCCTGATGCTCGACACGCCGCTCGACGACGAGCAGCGCGACTACGCCGAGACCATCCGGACGTCGGGCGATGCGCTGCTGCTGATCATCAACGACATCCTCGACTTCTCCAAGATCGAGGCCGGCAAGGTCGAGCTCGATCACCGTCCGTTCGACTTCGCGGCGTGCATCGAGGGAGCCCTCGACGTCCTCGCTCCGCTCGCGGCGGCCAAGCACCTCGAGCTGGCGTACGCCATCGACGACGGCCTGCCACGGACCATCGTCGGCGACGAGGGACGCCTCCGCCAGATCGTCCTGAACCTGCTGTCCAACGCGGTCAAGTTCACCGAGACAGGCGAGGTCGAGGTCAGCGTGACCGGCCGGCCCCGACGGACCAAGGGCGAGGCGGGCGACCTGTGGGAGTTCGCGATCGTCGTCCGCGACACCGGCGTCGGGATCCCGGCCGATCGGGTCGATCGGCTGTTCCAGTCGTTCAGCCAGGCCGACGCCTCGATCTCGAGGCGATATGGCGGGACCGGGCTGGGGCTGGCGATCAGCCGGCGCCTGGCCGAGCTGATGCACGGTTCCCTCGTCGCCGAGAGCGCCGGCATCGCCGGACAGGGCAGCACCTTCCGGCTGACCATCCAGGCCGCGGCCGGAGATGCTCCGCTCGCGGTCGCTCCGCTGGTCGGCGTCGAGCTCGGCGGCCGCCACGTCCTCGTCGTCGACGACAACGGCACCAACCTGCGCATCCTCAGCAAGATGCTCCAGCGCTGGGGGATGACCGCCGACGCGAGCCGATCACCGCGCGAGGCCCTCGACTGGGTCGCCGCCGGACGCCGCTTCGACCTCGCGATCCTGGACATGCACATGCCCGAACTGGATGGGGTGTCGCTGGCGACGGCCCTGCGCGCCACGGATGCCTGCGCCGAGACCCCGGTCGTCATCCTGTCGTCGCTCGGCGTGCACGACCGGGAGGGCGACGCGGTGGCGGCCTTCCTGATCAAGCCCGTCAAGCCATCGGCGCTGCACGACACGCTGGCGACTGTCCTTGCCGCCCAGGCGACGTCGGTCCCGGTCCGCGCGGCCGGCACGGGTATCGACCGCGAGCTCGGTCTTCGTCATCCGCTCCGGATCCTCCTGGTCGAGGACAATCCGGTCAATCAGAAGCTGGCCATCCGCCTGCTCGAGCGGATGGGCTACCGAGCCGATGTGGCCGGGGACGGGCTCGAGGCGATCGCCGCCATCGAAGCCTCGGTCTACGACCTGGTCCTGATGGATGTCCAGATGCCCGAGCTCGACGGACTCGAGGCGACCCGCCGGATCCGGCGACGGTGGCCGGGCGCGGCCGGGCCGCGGATCGTGGCGATGACCGCGAACGCGATGGAAGGCGATCGCGAGATGTGCCTCGCCGCGGGCATGGATGACTACCTGTCCAAGCCGATCCGGCCGGAGGCGCTCAACGAGGCGCTCGCGGGGACGATGCGCCGCGCCGTCGCCTCATGACCGAGGTCGGGTCATGACCGGTGGTCGCGTCCTGGTGGTCGACGACACCGCGTTCAACCGCCGACTCCTGGTCCGCCTTCTCGGATCGATCGGGCACGAGGCCCTCGAGGCGGAGCACGGTCGCGAGGCACTCGCCCTCCTGCGCGACCCGGCGACGGCGCCGGTGGACGTGATCCTGCTCGACATCCTCATGCCGGAGATGGATGGCTACGAGACGCTCGCCGCGCTCAAGGCCGACGAGCGCCTGCGCGACCTGCCGGTCATCGTCATCTCCGGGGTCGATGAGCTCGCGAGCGTCGTCCGGTGCATCCAGATGGGTGCGACCGACTATCTGCCCAAGACCGTCGATCCGGAGATCCTGCGCGCCAGGATCGAGGCGTCGCTGGCCCAGAAGCGATTGCACGACCTCGAGCGCGAGACCCTCGAGCAGCAGGCCCGGCTGCTGGCGACCATCGAGCGGCAGCGGTCGGAGCTCTCCCGCTTCCTGTCACCGCAGGTCGCCGCCCTGGTGTCGAGCGATGACGGCGAGGCGCTGCTGGCGGGGCATCGACGCGAGATCACCGCCATGTTCTGCGACCTGCGCAACTTCACGGCCTTCTCCGAGGCGGCCGAGCCCGAGGAGGTCCTCGGCTTCCTCCGGGCCTACCACGGGCTGATGGGCCCGCTCATCGTCGAGCACGCGGGGACGCTCGAGCACTTCGCCGGCGACGGCTTCATGACCTTTTTCAACGACCCGGTCATCCAGCCCGATCATGCGGCGCGGGCCATCGCCCTGGCCGTTGCGATGCGCGAGCGCTTCGCCGACCTGTCGACCGAGTGGCGAAAGCGCGGGTACGTGCTCGAGATCGGGGTGGGCATGGCGACCGGCTTCGCGACGCTCGGGCGGATCGGCTTCGAGGGCCGCTACGACTACGGCGCCATCGGCCAGGTGATCATCCTGGCCGCCCGCCTGAGCAGCGAGGCGCAGGCCGGGGAGATCCTGATCGCGCATCGGACATTCGCCGCGGCCGAGGCCCTGATCGACGCCGAGCCGGCCGGCGAACGGACGCTCAAGGGGTTCAGCCGGCCGATCCCGGCCTACATCGTCGCGGGCATGCGCGCAGCGGAGGCATCGGCATGAGCCCCGACGCCATCGACCCCGCGGAATTCGCGCACCTGCGCGAGATCACCGGCGACGACCTCGAGTTCCTCGACGAGCTCATCGACACATACCTCGAAGACGGGGCGGTCCAGCTCGAGGCGATGCGCCTGGCCGGGGACAGGGACGACGCCGAGGCCATGATCCGACCGGCCCACAGCCTGAAGTCGAGCAGTGCCAATGTCGGGGCGACGGGACTGACCGAGCTGTGCCGAGCCCTCGAGGCGGACGCGCGGTCGGGGACCATCGTGGACGCGGCCGGTCGGGTGGGCGAGTGCCGGCGCGCGTTCGAGGACGTCCGGGCCGCGCTGCTGGCCGAACGCGCGGCACGCGGATGATGCGCGGCCCGGACGACCGCTAGACCGACCGGCGCGCCCCGACCTCGCGCAGCCGGCGGGCGACGTCGACGTGACCGGCAGCATCGGCGGTGTCCGCGGGAGTCTCACCGGCGTCGGTCCGGGCCGTCGGGTCGGCGCCCGCGGACAGCATCAGCTCGACGAGCTCGTCGTCGCCATGCTGGGCGGCGGCGTGGAGTGGCGTGAACCCGTTCCGTTGCGGGGCGTTGACGTCGGCACCGGCGGCGATCAGCACGCGGCAGACCTCGTGATGGAGTCCGGCCGCGGCCGAGTGGAGGGGCTGGACGATCATCTCGTTGCGTGACACGGCCCCGACGTCCGCGCCCTCGCTCAGGAGCAGGCGGGCCGCCTCGGCCTTGCCGAAGAACGCCGCGAAGTGGAGGGCGGTGAACCCGTCGGTCGAGTAGGCCAGCGCGCGCGCCGGGTCCTCGTCGAGCCGCTCGCGGAGCCGGTCGATGTACCCGAGCGTGGTCGCCTCGAAGACGTCGAGCTCCGGATCGACCGCCAGGAGGGCGTCGGTCGTCGCCCGGTCGGATCGGTAGCGCGAGCGCATGATCGCCGATACCCCGTCGCGGTCGCGGACCGTCGCCAACGACGGGTCCGTGGCGACGAGTTCGGCGACGCGCGTCGCGTCGTCGGCGCTGACCGCGTCGAGAAGCTCCTGGTCGGGGCTGGTCATCGCCCGCGCCTCCATGTCGTGGTGTCACATCGTGCCACGCGAGCGCGCGGGCCGGGCGCTACTCTGACCGCGACGGACGCGAAGAGGGAGAGCGATGCGACTCGAGGGCAAGGTCTCGATCATCACCGGTGGCGGCGGCGGGATGGGTCGCGTCGCGGCGCAGCTGTTCGCCGCCCAGGGGGCGCGCGTCGTCGTCGCCGAGTTCGGCGAGGCCGCCGGTGCGGAGACGGTCGAGCTCGTCCGGGCGGCCGGTGGCGAGGCCACGTTCGTCAAGGCCGACGTCTCGAACGAGGCCGACGCCAGGGCCATGGTCGACCACGCGGTCTCGACCTACGGCCGACTCGACTGCCTGTACAACAACGCCGGGATCATGCCCGAGGCGGACCACTCCGTGACCGACACCGATGTCGCGACCTGGGACGCGGTCATGGCGGTCAACGTCCGCGGCGTCTTCCTCGGCTGCAAGTACGCCATCCCGGCCATGATCGAGGCCGGTGGTGGCTCGATCATCAACATCGCGAGCTTCGTGGCACTCGTGGGGTGCAGCGTGCCGCAGGACGCCTACACCGCGTCGAAGGGCGCCGTCCTGTCGCTGACGCGCAGCCTGGCCGTCCAGTTCGGACCGCAGGGCATCCGCACGAACGCCATCTGCCCCGGCCCCGTCGAGACGCCGCTGCTCATGGACTGGCTGGTCAAGGACGAGGCCGCCAAGCAGCTCCGCCTCGCGCGCAACCCGACCGGTCGCTTCGGCAAGCCCGAGGAGATCGTCCAGATGGCGGTCTACCTCGCCTCGGACGAATCGCGCTGGACGAACGGCGCCTCGCTCGTCGTCGACGGCGGGATCACGGTGAACTACTTCTGATGACGGAGGACACCGCGGAGGTGGCCAGCGGTAGGATCGCGATCGGCATCGATGTCGGTGGCAGCGGGATCAAGGCCGCCGTCGTGGACGTCGAGGCCGGCCGGCTGCGCTCGGAACGGCTCCGGGTGCCGACACCGACACCCTCGACGCCGGAGGCGGTCATCGCCTCGATCACCCGGCTCGTCCGGCGCCTCGTCAAGTCGAGCGGGCTCGGCGAGGGGACGCCGGTCGGCATCGGGCTGCCGGGCGTCGCCATCGACGGCGTGCTCAAGACGGCGGCCAACATCGATCCGGCCTGGATCGACTTCCCCGTCGTCGACCGACTTGCCCGCGTGCTCAAGCGCCCGGTCTTCATCATCAACGACGCCGACGCCGCGGGGATCGCCGAGATGCGCTTCGGCGTCGGCAAGGACCAGCCGGGCGTGGTCATCTTCCTGACCCTCGGGACGGGCGTCGGCTCGGGGCTGTTCAACGACGGCGTCCTCGTCCCGAACAGCGAGTTCGGCCAGATGGAGATCCGCGGCAGGGCCGCCGAGAGGCGATCCGCGGCCGCCGCGCGGGTCAAGCGCGGGCTGTCGTGGAAGGCCTGGGCAGCCGATCTCGACGAGCATC
The DNA here is from genome assembly GCA_036003325.1 of Candidatus Limnocylindrales bacterium. GTDB lineage: Bacteria > Chloroflexota > Limnocylindria > Limnocylindrales > CSP1-4 > SPCO01. The sequence continues at coordinate 1,983 of DASYSM010000011.1, read as the reverse complement.
TCGACCGGATCCACCAGCTGATGTGGCCCAACCTGATGATCCTCGGCGGCGGCGTCAGCAAGAGCGCCGACAAGTACGTGCCGCGGTTAACGGTCCGCACGACGGTCGTCCCGGCCCTGCTGCGCAACGACGCCGGGATCATCGGGGCGGCGATCGTCGCGGCGGAGACGCCGGCAACGCCGGGCGTGGCGGGCGTGCCGGGCGTGACCGGTGTGACCGGTGTGACCGGCGTGGCGGGCGTGCCGGGCGTGCCGGGCGTGGCGGGCGTGCCGGCTGGGGCACCCGGATCCTCGCCCGCGCCGGGGGCCACGGCGACCGGCGTGCCGGCCACGTCCGCGACGACCGACCCGACCGGCTGACGCGGGGGCCATCGCGGGCCGGTCCGAGCGGGTCCGGGCGTATCATCGGGCCACTCCAGACCGGCTTCAGACGCACGCGAGGTCCACCCATGACGACCGATACCCGCGCCGATGTGCGCGCCACGCAGATGGTCATCGGCGGCGAGTCCGTCGATGCGGCCGACGGCCAGACGTTCGACATCACCGACCCCGCGACCGGTGCGGTCATCGCCACCGCGCCGCTCGGCGGGCCCGCGGACGTGGACCGCGCGGTCGATGCCGCTCGGCGCGCGTTCGACGACCGCAAGGGCTGGGCGAGCTGGGCGGCCGGCAAGCGCGGTCGCTCGCTGGCCAAGCTGGCCGCGCTCATCAAGGACCACGCCGAGGAGCTCGCCGGGCTCGAGAGCCGGAACGTCGGCAAGCCGATCACCGGCGCGCGCGGCGAGGTCATCGGCGCCAGCCTCGTGTTCGACTACTACGCCGGCGCAGCCAACAAGATCTTCGGCCAGACGATCCCGGTCTCGAAGCCCGGGCTCGACCTCACGCTGCGCGAGCCGATCGGCGTCGTCGGGTTGATCGTGCCCTGGAACTTCCCGCTGCTGATGGCCTCGTGGAAGGTGGCGCCGGCGCTGGCCGCGGGCAACACCGCGATCCTGAAGCCCGCCAGCTACTCCCCGTTGACGGCGATCCGGCTCGGCGAACTCGCGCTGGAGGCCGGCATCCCGGCCGGCGTCCTCAACGTCGTGACCGGGCCGGGCGGCTCGGCCGGCGCGTCGATCGCGGCCCACGCCGGTGTCGGCAAGGTGGCCTTCACCGGCGAGACGACGACCGGCCAGGAGATCATGCGACTGGCCGCCGGCAACGTGAAGAAGATCTCCCTCGAGCTGGGTGGCAAGAGCCCGAACATCGTCTTCGCCGACGCCGACCTCGAGAAGTTCGCGCGCGAGTCGCCCTATTCGGTCTTCGACAACTGCGGCCAGGACTGCTGCGCGCGCAGCCGGATCCTGGTCGAGCGCAGCGCCCACGATCAGCTCGTCGAGCTGTTCGCGGCGGCGACACGAAACGTCAAGGTCGGCGACCCGCGCGACGCCGCCACCGAGGTCGGCACGCTCGTCAGCTTCAAGCAGCGTGACCGCGTCCGCGACTACATCGAGATCGGGCTCGGCGAGGGCGCGACGATCGTCGTCGGCGGCGACGCACCCGACGACCCCTCGCTGGCGGACGGCGCCTACCTGATGCCGACCGTCTTCGACGGCGTCTCGAACGACATGCGGATCGCGCGCGAGGAGATCTTCGGGCCGGTCGTGTCCATCATCTCCTTCGACACCGAGGAGGAGGCGCTGCGCCTCGCGAACGCGACCCCGTACGGGCTGTCCGGCTCGATCTGGAGCCGCGACATCGGCAAGGCCCTGCGCGCGGCCAAGGCGCTCCAGGCCGGGGTCATCAGCGTCAACTCCAACTCGTCCGTCCACACCGAGGCGCCGTTCGGCGGCTACAAGATGTCCGGGATCGGGCGGGAGCTCGGGATGAGCGCCCTCGACCTCTACACCGAGACGAAGAACGTCTTCATCGACCTCTCCTGAAGGGTTCTCGGCCGAGGACCGCGTCGGCCCCGGCGCGGGCCGCGGGCTCCGGTTGCCGCTCC
>DASYSM010000010.1:0-46222 GCA_036003325.1 Candidatus Limnocylindrales bacterium | reverse complement strand
GCCCCACGCTTCCGGACCGCAGAAGAACGGGTGGGGTCGTGGCCCGGGCAGACTCGCGGGATCCGTGGCCCAGCCAGCCAGCGTTTCCGCCAGCCACGTCTCGATCTCGCCGAACTCTGTCCAGCGCCGGAACTCCCAGCCGGCCTCGAGGCAGATCCGGACGAGGCTGCGCTTGGCCCAGACGATGTCGCTGTAGCCGGCCGCGTAGCGGTCGCTCTCGCCGTCGCCGATGAACACGACCGCCCGCCCGCCCGCCTGATGCGCGAGGACCCGATCTCGCTTGCATGTCCCGCACACGAAGCAGGCGGGATTGCCGTTGGGGAACGTGACGGACGCCCGACGACCGTCGAACGTCGTCCGCGCCGTCACCACCGGCAGCTCCCCCACCCCGAGCGCCTCGAGCGCCGGTTCGATGAAGAACCCGAAGCCGTCCGAGACGACCTCGATCGGGATGCCGGCGCCCTGCGCGAACCGGACGAACGGCACGAACCCGGGATCGTGGGGCTGCGCCGCCGCCGTGGCCAGCATCCTCTCGGCCGGGACATCGACCATCGACATCTCGAGCTCGATCAGCCGGCGGGACCCGACCTGGCCGGCATCGTAGGCGGCGACCTCGGCCTCCCAGACGCCCGGGACGTGTTCGGCCATGATCGTGTCCGACACGTCGGTCTGGGCGATGGTCCCGTCGTAGTCGACCAGGATCGCCAGCGGTGGTGCGTCGGGCGCAAGCGGTGGGATCGGCGGCGCGGCGCTGTCGGGGACCGTCACCGCCCGACGCTGCCGATCGCGCGGACCACCCGCCGACCGGTCGGCAGCGAGCCACGCCGCAGGAGCCACACGCCGGCCAGGATGACCGCCCCGCCGACGATCTGGATCGGCCGGATCGGTTCGCCCAGGAAGATGGCGGCCATCGCGACGGCCAGCGCCGGCACCAGGAACTGGAGCGCGTTGACGCGGGTCGGCCCCAGGAGCTTCACGCCGTGGAAGACGATGACGTTGGCGAACCCGGCCGCCAGCGTCCCCGAGTAGATGATGGCGAGGAAGACCGGCGGACCGAGATCGGTGAGGTTGCCCGACTCCCCGGCGGACACGAGCTGGCCGATCCCGAGCGGCGCCATGACCAGTGTCCCCGCGATGATCGCCCAGGTCGTCGTCACGAGCGGCGAGTGGCGGCGCAGGATGGTCGAGCCGAAGACCGTGTAGATCGCCCAGCAGGCCGCCGCGAGGAGCGTCAGCCCGTCGCCCACGAGCGACGCACCGAGCGACAGGCCCTGCCCGGCCGCGATGACCAATGCGACGCCGGCGAAGGAGACGAAGGCGCCGGCCAGCTTGACCGGGTTCGGCACGTCGGCGCCGGTCGCCATCGCGAGCAGCGCGGTGATGACCGGCGTCGCGGCGATGAGCAGGGCGGAGTCGCCGGCGGGGATCGTCTGGAGCGCGACCGGCCACAGGATCTGGTAGCAGCCGAATCCGATGACACCCAGACCCATGATCCGGAGGACGTCGCCGTGCGGCACCCGGAAGGCGCCCTCGCGCACGCGCAGCAGAGTCAGGAGGGTGACCGTGGCGAGCAGGTAGCGCAGGAACGTGAAGCCGATCGGCGGCAGGATGCCGATGGCGCCCTTGACCACGATGAAGTTGCCGGCCCAGAAGACCATGATGACGAGCACGCCGAGCTCGGCCATCCGGCGGTCACGGAGGGTGGCGTCGGAGACCGGCGCGGCCGTCGGGGCGGCAGTCCGCGCCGCTGCCTGGAGTGGCGGCGGATGCCCGGACAGTCCGACGCCCGCCGGTCCGGCGGGCGTCTCGTGCGTCTCGATCGCGGGGTCGGTGTCGATCAGGCGCCTTCCTGATCGAGCTCGAGAAGCTCCTCGTCGTCCTCCTCGGTGACCTTGAGCCAGACGAACAGTCCGGCCAGGACCGCGAGCGGGATGACGATGAGCGCGGCCAGGGTGATCCCCAGCGCGACGGCGACCGTCTTGAGTGCCTTCATGGTCTACCTCCTGGTGCGGTGTGGCTCCCCCGTCAGGGCTTCATCTCAGCATGACGCAGGCTCGGGCCGCGCGCCACCATGTCCGCGATGTCCTCGCGGGTGAATTCCGCGAGCTCGTGTCGCGAGCCCGCCTGGCCGCTCATCAACAGCCGCAGGACGAACGCGCCATCCTGCTCGAAGAAGAAGACGTCATGCGGCTTCTGGTCGTCCATGTACCGTCCGATGACGCGGAACGCGCTCTCGTAGTGGCCGGCCTGATGGCTGGCGGCCGCTCCCCGCCGTGACCCGGCTTCTTCCATGAACCGGGCGATGTCCTCGTCGAGGAAGGTGAGCGTCTCCTTGGTCTGGGTGCCGATCGTATCGGACCACGTGCCGGTGCTCGCCCCCGCCGAGACGAGACCCTGGACGATGAAACCGTCCGGAGCTTCGAGGAGCAGGACGTCCTTCATCCCGCGCTGGTCGAGGAACGCCCCGATCGAGCGGAAGACCTCTTCGAAATCCTGGCGCGGGCTACCGTCGTAGATCCGCATGCGGTCGAGGCCTCCTGGCGGGCGTGGTCGGGGTCGCGCTGAGTGTAGTCGAGGGTTCGATCGAGCGGCAACACGACCGGATGGCCCGGGACCACCCTCAGGCGGATGACGGGTGGGCCGCCAGACGGACGGCCAGCTCCGCGGCCACGCGAGCATCGTTGACGATGAGCGCCGTGTTGGCGCGGACCGACGCGCCCTCGGTCAGGACGGCGATCCGCGCGAGGAGCCAGGGCGTGAGCGCCGGCCCGGCGATCCCGGCTGTGGCCGCGTCGGCGACGGCCCGCTCGACAGCCGACCGGGCCACCTCGTCCGGAAGCGCGTCCGCTTCCGGCACGGGCACGCACACGAGGACGCCGGCGCCGAGACCGAGTCCGAGCTGGGCGGCCACCAGGTCCGCGGCCGCCGCCAGATCGGCGACGGAGTCCGGCGCCGCGACACCTGCCGACCGTGCATAGAACCCAGGCAGGTCCGCCTGCCCGACGGCGACGACGGGGACGCCGCGCGTCTCGAGGTACTCGAGCGTGGCGGGAACATCGAGGATCGCCTTCGGGCCGGCGCACACGACCGCCATCGGCGTCCGGCCCAGCTCCTCGAGGTCCGACGAGATGTCGAACGTGGGGGCAGGTCCGCCGAGCGCCCCGCGGTGGACGCCACCGATCCCACCGGTCGCGAAGACGGCGATCCCGGCGGCATGGGCCGCGATCATCGTCGCGGACACGGTCGTCGCGGCCCAGCCGCCGCTGGCGATCGCCGCGGCAAGGCTCGGCCGGGACGCCTTGCGAACGGATCCCTCGGGCGCCGTCGCGAGCGCCGACCGGGAGGCCTCGTCGAGCCCGACCCGGAGCCGGCCGGCGTGGATCGCGACGGTCGCCGGGATCGCGCCGGTGGCGCGGACAGCCGCTTCGGACGCGTGGGCGACCTCGAGGTTGTGCGGGTACGCCAGGCCGTGGCTGATGAGCGTCGATTCGAGCGCGACGACGGGCCGGCCGGCAGCGATGGCGGCTGCGACCTCGGGGCTGATGTCGAGTCGATCGGTGAGCATCGGTGTCGCGTAGCGTAGCGGCCGGTCGGGAGGCCGCGGCGCGTGGTGGCCGTCCCCGATCGCCCGCCCCGCGACGCGGTCAGCCCAGCGGCAGCTCCGGCCGGCGCGTCGACAGCTGACGCGCAGCCGCCCGATGCCCCGACAGCGCCGCGCCCTGGAGCGATGCCGCCAGCGACCGACCCGCCGAGCGCGCCGCGAACCAGCCGACCAGGAAGCCCGCGTCGAACGCGTCGCCGGCACCGGTCGTGTCGGCGGCGTCCAGACGCTCGGTCGCCACCTCGAAACGCGATGGCGCCGCCCCGAGCCGGGTCATCACGGTGGCGCCCTTCGCGCCGCGCTTGATGACCGCAGTCGACGCGTAGTCCAGCAGGGAACCGGTCCGGCGGCCGCCGGTCAGCGCCTCGGCTTCGGCGGCCGTCGCGAACAGGAGGTCGGGCTCGATGCCGGCGATGAGCGAGCGGGCCGCACGCCTCCCTGCGGCGAGCAGCGGACCGATGGACGCCAGGTCGACGCTGATCGTGGCGTCGGCCGCCCGAGCCAGCTCGATCGCACGCCGGCCCGCCAGCCCGAGCGGGGCACCGAGCAGCGAGTAGACCGGCAGGTGGAGCGCGTCGGCACCCTCGAACCAGGCTGCGCGCAGGTGGTCGGGGTGGAGCAGGTCTGCCGCGCCCCGGTCTGCCACGAAGCTTCGCTCCCCGCCTGGCGCCACCAGGACCCCGATGCGGCCGCTGCGGACGCCCGCGACGCGCGAGACACGGACGGTCACGCCGTCAGCGCGAACCGCGTCGACGAGCGCCCGGCCGGGACCGTCGCGACCGACGGCGGCGATGAGCGTCGTTCGCGCCCCGAGCCGGCCGAGCCAGCGGGCGGTGTTGGCGGCGGACCCGCCCTGGACGAGCGACACCCGCCCGGGGACGTCCGTGCCGGACGCAAGGTCGCGATCGGGCGCCAGGACCACGTCCAGCATCAGGTCGCCGAGGACGACGATCCGCGCCGGCGACGGGCCGGACGCCCCGCGACGACCGCCCGACCGCGCCCGGGGCAGCCGCGGCACCGCCGGAACTCGCCGAGGTGACGGTCGTCCGGGATCGGGGTTCGGCAGCATCCAGCGAGGATAGCCGGGCGCAGGCGGCGAGCCGGGCGCAGGCCGCGAGCCGCGAGCCGCGAGCCGCGAGCCGCCTCGGATGTAACTCCGATTGCACGTCGGACCGGGCGGCCGCATGACCGGCCGATGACCTGCGCCCACCTACAATGTCGGGATCGCACCTGCCCTCGCGATGACATCGACCGACGGGAGTTCCCGATGACCGTGGCCACCGACATCGACCAGCTGTCCATCGACACCATCCGCACGCTGTCGATCGACGCCGTCCAGAAGGCGAACTCCGGCCATCCCGGCGCCCCGATGGGCGCGGCCCCGATGGCGTACGTCCTGTGGACGCGTTTCCTCCGCCACGCCCCGACCCACCCCGACTGGCCCGACCGCGACCGGTTCGTCCTGAGCGCGGGCCACGCCAGCATGCTGCTTTACTCGCTCCTCCATCTGACCGGCTACGCGGTCAGCCTCGACGATCTCGAATCATTCCGCCAGTGGGGCAGCATCACCCCCGGCCATCCTGAATACGGACTGACCCAGGGCGTCGAGGCGACCACAGGGCCGCTCGGTCAGGGCTTCGCCAACGCGGTCGGGATGGCCATCGCCGAGCGGCGCCTGGCAGCCGAGTTCAACGGATCGGCCGGCACCATCATCGACCACCGGACCTACGTCATCGCCTCGGACGGCGACCTCCAGGAGGGGATCAGCTCGGAGGCCGCCAGCCTCGCCGGGCACCTGCGACTCGGCAAGCTCGTGGTGCTGTACGACGACAACGGCGTCCAGCTCGACGGCCCGACGTCGATGGCCTGGTCGGAAGACGTGCCGAAGCGGTTCGAGGCCTACGGCTGGCACGCCCAGCGGGTGGAGGACGGCAACGACCTGGCCGCCATCGACGCCGCCATCGAGGCCGCCCGCGAGGACGGCCGGCCGAGCCTGATCGCCGTCCGGACGCACATCGGCTATGGCAGCCCGAACAAGCACGACAGCCAGAAGGCCCACGGCTCGCCCCTCGGTGCCGACGAGGTCCGGCTCACGAAGGAGGCCTACGGCTGGGACCCGGACCGATCGTTCTACGTGCCCGACGCGGCCCGGGACCGCTTCCGCGAAGCCATCCCCGCCGGCGAGGCGATGGTCGAGGAGTGGGAGGCGACATTCGAGCGCTATGCCGCGTCGGATCCGGCCGCCGCGGCCGAGTTCCGCCGGCGGATCGACCGGACTCTCCCCGACGACTGGGACGCCGACCTCAAGACGTACGAGACCGGGACCGAGGTGGCCACCCGGAACGCGAGCCAGGACGCCATCCAGGCACTCGCGCCGCGGCTGCCCGAGCTGTTCGGTGGCGCCGCGGACCTGTCGGAGTCGAACCTGACCGACGTCAAGGGCGAGCCCAACTTCGAAGCCGACGAGCCCGGGCGCAATCTCCGCTTCGGGGTGCGCGAGCATGGGATGGGCGGCGCGACCAACGGCATCGCCTATCACGGCGGGTTCATCCCGTACTGCGCCACCTTCCTGACGTTCAGTGACTACATGCGCGGCTCGGTCCGGCTGGCGGCGCTGTCGGGGCTCCATCTGGTCTACGTCTGGACCCACGACTCGGTCGGGCTCGGCGAGGACGGGCCGACCCACCAGCCGGTCGAGCACTACGCGGCGCTCCGGGCGATCCCGAACCTGACCTTCGTCCGTCCGGGCGACGCCAACGAGACGGCCGCGGCCTGGGCGCTCGCGGTCGAGCACACGGACGGACCGGTGGCGCTGGCGCTGACCCGCCAGAAGCTCCCCACCCTGCCCGGCACGGACCGGCTCGCCCGCGAGGGCGTGGCTCGCGGCGGCTACATCCTGCGCGAGGCCTCGGGCGGGGCGCCCGAGCTCATCCTCATCGCCACCGGCTCCGAGCTGCAGCTGGCATGGAACGCCGCGGAGGCCCTCGAGCGCGAGGGCATCCCGACCCGTGTCGTGTCGCTGCCGTCGTGGGAGCAGTTCGACCTGCAGGACGCCGCCTATCGCGACGCGGTGCTGCCGCCGTCGGTGCGCAAGCGGGTGAGCGTCGAGGTCGGCGTGTCGCTCGGCTGGGAGCGCTGGGTGGGCGACGAAGGGGCGATCGTCGGGCTCGATCACTTCGGCGCGTCGGCACCGGCGGCGACGATCTTCGAGAAGCTCGGCTTCAGCGCGGAACGGGTCGCGGAGATCGGGCGCCTCGTGGTCCGCGACGGGCTCCACGGCCGCATCCCGACACTCGAGGGCGGCCACTTCGGGCACATGGATCCGAACAAGACCTGACCGGCCCGCTCCCACGACGGCCGGGTTCCGCGAGGGCCCCGGCCGCGCTCTCAGGATGTCCTCACGATCACGGCTCACGCTCGGCGGGCGTCCCGTGGCAGACCCTGCCCGTGAGGTGATCATGTCCCGCCGCGACAGACTCCGCGCCCAACGCGAAGCGACGATCCGTGACCGTCCGCGTCGTCCACGCGAGAGCCCATCACGACGCGTGATGTCGGACGCACCATCCCCCGATCCGGCTCGAGAGCTCGATCGGCTGACGCTGGCGCTCGTCCCCATTCGCGCCTTCCTGGGCGCGACGTTCGTGTACGCAGGCATGGACAAGCTCATCGACCCGACCTTCCTCCAGACGACAGGTCCCGGCTCGATCGGCGCCCAGCTCGACAGCTTCGTCCGGGTCTCGCCGATCGGACCGCTGATCCACCTTCTCGGTCAGCCCTTTCCGGTCGCGATCGGTTTGCTGATCGCCGTCGCCGAGATCGCGATCGGTCTCGGCGCTCTGACAGGCCTGCTGTTCCGGCTGGCCGCCGCAGGCGGCTTCGCCTTGTCGATCCTGTTCTGGCTGACCGCGTCGTGGGCCATCAAGCCCTACTACTACGGGCCGGACCTGCCGTACGCACTCGGATGGCTGACCTTGGCGCTGGCCGGCACGGGGGGTCGCTTCACGATCGAAACGTGGCTTGACCGCGAGTTCGACGGAGACGTCGTCGATGAACCTGTCTCGCCGGAACGTCGGCTGGTCCTGAAGGCCGGGGTCCTGGGTCTCGCAGCGGTCGCGATGGCCGGGCTGGCGGGCACGGTCGGGGCGTCCCTCCTCGGGCGCCAACGGACCGGGATCGCCGGGTCGACATCGCCCGACGCAGGCACGACCGGGGCCGCTCCGACGGACGCGATCTCGGCGCCTGCGGCCGGCTCCCCGGCAGCGACCGACGGGTCCGTCGCCGTCCCGACACAGGCACCCGCGTCCGGACCCGTCGTCGCTCGGGTCAGTCAGCTCGCCTCGGGCCGCGCCGTCTCATTCGACGACCCGATCACCGGCGATCCGGGCGTCGTCATCAGGCTGCGCGACGGCCGCTTCGTGGCGTACGACACGGTGTGCACCCACGCGGGATGCACCGTCGGATACGACCGTGCATCCGGATACCTCATCTGCCCGTGCCACGGAGCCGCGTTCGATCCCGCCGACCACGCTGCGGTGATCGCCGGCCCGACCGACCAGCCGCTCACGTCCCTGCCGATCCATGTCGACAGCGCCAGCGGCCGCATCACGCTCGCTGGGTCGGGCACCTGAGTCGATCGGTCGCGCGCTCGGGCCGTATCCTTCGAGCATGCGCATCGCATTCGCGGCGGATCACGCCGGAGCCGCCATGAAGGACGACCTGATCCGGCGACTCCTGGCCGCGGACGGCGGTCATCGCCTGATCGACCTCGGTGGCGACGGCTCCGACCCGACCGACGACTATCCCGACTTCGCCCAGCGCCTTGGCGAGGCGATCGCCGCCGGCGAGGCCGACCGGGGGATCCTGATCTGTGGCTCGGGTGTCGGCGCGTCGGTGGCCGCCAACAAGATGCGCGGCATCCGGGCGGCCGTCTGTCATGACACCTACTCCGCCCACCAGGGCGTCGAGCACGACGACATGAACGTGCTGACGCTCGGTGCCCGGGTCATCGGACCGGAGCCCGCCTTCGAGTGCGCCGTCGCGTTCATCGGTGCGGCGTTCAGCGGCGAGCCGCGCCACCGACGGCGGCTGGCCAAGGTGCTCGCGATCGAGGCGGCCGCGACCGAGGGCTGACGGCCCCTCCTCCCTTGACACGAGCGGGCCGCATGCGACCATGCGTGCCGGGCGCGATGGAGGGGACGTGGGAGGAAGGGACGCTCCGACGAGGGCGCCTCGTCGGACGGTGGACGGCGGATCCGCGCGGGGCCTTCATCCGGTGGTCGTCGCGGCGATCGCGCTCGCCCTCGCCGTCCTCGGCTCGATCGCCGGCTCACCGGTCGCTCATGCGGACCCGCCGCCGACCTGGACAGGACCCTGGCTCGAGGCGAACCCGGACCATGGCCGGGTCGGCGACCCGTTCACGGCCGCCTACTGGTACGTCACCGAGGGCTGTTCGTTCGACCTGGTGTCATGGGCCTGGGACGGTGCGGACCAGGGCACGTCGAAGCTTGACCCATCGACCTGCAGCGCCACGGCTGCCTTCGACGCCGCGCCGACCCCCGAGGTCGGCGCCCACACGGTCACCGCGACCGCCTGCCAGCTCGACCCGTCGGGTGGACCGCCCTTCTGCAACAGCAAGACGACGGCGCGGGTGACCTACACGGTCGACCCGACACCGACCCTCACGCTCAAGCCGGCCAAGGGGCTCGCGACCGCCGGTTTCAGCGCCACATACAGGACCAACAGCGACGGCTGCGGCTACACGGCGGCCCAGTTCGCCTGGGACGGGACGCCGATCGAGCCGGCCACGCCGCTCGACACGACGACCTGCAGCGCGACGCTCGACCTGCCCTCGGCCCCGACGCCCAACGACCCGGGCAAGCACACCCTGACCGCGATGGCCTGCGAGGGGAGGGCCTGCAACCCCGACCTGGCGGCAAGCGCGACGTACGTCGTGACCCCGACGCCCAGCCCGAGCCCGAAGACCGTCCCCTCCGCGACGCCTCGCCCGACCGTCACGCCGGCACCGACCGCCACTCCGGCACGAACCGCGACGCCCGCACCGACCGCGACCCCGACCGCCAGTGCCGGCACGACCGCGAGCGACGGCCCCAGCCCGACGGCGATCCCGTCACCGACCGGAGGGGTCCTCGGCGAGACCTTCCGGCCGGCGTCCACCTCGCCCCCGCCCGCCATCGCCGTCATCGTGCCGTCCGGTCCACCCGCCGCGCCACCGAGCGGCAACCCCTACGTGCCCGCGATCGTGGACTACATCGGTGGTGCCGGGGACAGCCCGGTCGATGCCGGCGTGATCGCGACGAACCTGTGGCTGACGCTGCTGTTCATGTTCGTGTTCGCCCTGACCGCCGAGATCTTTAACAGCACGATGGACGCCCATCGCGACGAGATCGGTGGCTGGTGGCCACGGCTCGCGCGCGGTCCGCTGCTGATCCTCCGCCCGGTCATCGCGACCGGAGCCGGACTCGAGCGGCTGGCGTCGTCGGGACGCGCGGGCAGCCTGATCCAGGCCTTCATCGTGCTGGCGCTGCTCGGGCTGATCTATGGCTTCCTGAGCCCCGACTTCGGTCTCAATCCCGAGAGCGTCGTGCTGTTCGTGTCGCTGGTCATCGGCCTCGGCTTCATGACCTACTTCTCGGAAGGCTCGGCGAGCTTCCTGGCCATCCGACGCTACCGGGCGCGGGCGAGCGTCCGCCTGTTCGGGGCCGCGATCCTGGTGGCCATCGTGGCGGTGATCCTGTCTCGCGCGGTCACGCTCCAGCCTGGTCTCGTCTACGGCTTCATCGCATCGGCGGTCATCGTGACCCCGGTCGCCCTCGCCCGGCGCGATGACGCCACGCTGGTCCTCGTCCCGGCCGTGGGGCTGCTGCTGATCAGCGTCCTGGCCTGGTTGCTGCTGACGCCCGTCCGGGCCGCGGCTGACGCTGATGGGAGCGTGCTGCCGGCACTGGCCGAGACCGTCCTGGCGATGATCGTCATCGCCGGTCTCGAGGGCCTGGTCGTGGCGATGATCCCGCTGCGGTTCATGGACGGGGCGGCCGTGATGGGCTGGAGCCGCGTCGCCTGGGCGCTGACCTTCGGGGCGGTGACCTTCCTGTGGTGGCAGCTCCTGCTCAACCAGGACCACGCCTATGCGTCGGCCTTCGAGCAGACGAACGTCCAGGTCGTCCTGGTCACGCTGGCCTTCTTCCTGGTCACGACCGGTGGCCTGTGGTCGTACTTCCGCTTCCGGCCGGAGCGCTCCGATGCCGAGGAGGCCGAGGCCTGATCGACGCTCGGCGTCGCCTGACCGGTGCCTGCAACGCCTCGTCACAGCGACGCCACACTCGCGCGGCATCATCTGCGGCGTACCATGGACGACCCATCCACGGAGGCACAGATGACCGACCCGACCTCGACCGCGCTCGCCGCTCCGCGCATGGCCCTGGGCGATGGAACGGCAGCCTATGAGTCGGCCGTGGAGCGGGCTCGGACAGAGGAGTGGGCGAACCGGCTCTTCGCACGCGACGTGTCGCTGTGGACGACGGATCAGCGTGTCGCCGAGGCCATCGCCGAGCGACTCGGCTGGCTCGACGCTCCGGCGCACTTCGTCGAGCAGATCCCCGGGCTCGAGGGGTTCGGCGACGCCGTGGTGGACGAGGGCTACACGACGGCCGTGGTGGCCGGGATGGGCGGCAGCAGCCTCGCCCCGGACATCCTCCACCGGACGTTCGGCTCGCAGGAGGGCTACCTTGCCCTGCGGATCCTCGACTCGACCGACCCTGCCTACGTCCGCGCGACGCTCGACGACCTCGATCCGCTCCGGACCCTCGTCATCGTGGCCTCGAAGTCGGGCACGACGACCGAGCCAAACGCCTTCCTCGCCTACGCCTGGGCGCGCGTCGAGGCCGAGCTCAAGGCCGTCACCCACCACAGCTATGAGCGCCACCCTGGCCAGTATTTCGCGGTCGTCTCCGACCCGGGCAAGAGCGTCGAGGCCATCGCCCACACCAACGAGTTCCGCGAGCAGTTCCTCAACCCGCCCGACATCGGCGGGCGCTACTCGGCGCTGACCTACGTCGGGCTCGTCCCGGCCTCGCTCATCGGCATCGACCTCGACGCCCTGCTGGCATCGGCGCAGGCGATGCTGGGCGCCTGCCACGAGCCCGATCCGACGAGCAACCCCGGCGTCTCGCTCGGGCTGGCCATCGGGACCCTCGCCAAGGCCGGCCGCGACAAGCTGACGTTCCTGCCCGATGACGAGATCTCGAGCTTCGGTGCGTGGGCCGAGCAGCTCCTCGCCGAGAGCACGGGCAAGCATGGCGTCGGCATCGTGCCGGTCGACCTCGAGCCGCTCGGGTCGGTCGAGGCGTACGGCTCGGACCGCGCGTTCGTCCGCCTCTCGCTGGCCGATGGCACCGACGGCGGCCGCGACACGCTGGCGGCGGACCTGGAGGCGGCCGGACACCCGGTCATCCGGATCGACATCGCCGACCCGATCGACCTGGGCGCGGAGGCGCTCCGCTGGGAGGTCGCGACCGCGATCGCCGGCGCGTTGCTCGGGATCGACCCGTTCGACCAGCCCAACGTCGAGGAGGCCAAGCAGCTGACCCGTCAGCTGCTCGAGTCGGCCGGGCACGGCCGCCGGGCGACCGACGCGGCCGGACCGCCGCCGCCGATCGCCAGCGAGGATGGCCTTGCCCTGTTCGGTGACGCCGCGCTCAGGCTCACGACGGGCGATGGCGGCCTCGTCGGGGAGCTCGCCCGCCACCTGGCCCGCCGCCGACCGACCGCGTATCTCTGCCTCCAGGCGTTCATCGCCCCGACACCCGAGCGCGACCAGGCGATGAGCCGGATCCGCGCGCTCCTGCGCGACCGGACCGGACGGGCGACGACCGCCGGCTACGGTCCACGCTTCCTTCATTCGACCGGCCAGCTCCACAAGGGCGGCTCGCCGATCGGCTGGTTCATCCAGCTGACCGCGGACCACCCGGACGACCTGGACATCCCCGGCTGGCCGTATACCTTCGGCCAGCTCATCGATGCGCAGGCGGCCGGCGACTTCGCGGCGCTCGAGGCGCACGACCTGCCGATCGTGCGGGTCCACCTCGGGCCCGACCCCGAGGCCGGGCTGGCGGCGCTCGAGCGGGCGCTCGCGGCCGCGCTCGACGCGTCCGACGTTTCCACGGAGGCTTGACGCAGATGCGCATCGGGTTCATCGGGCTGGGACGGATGGGGGCGAACATGGTCCGCCGGCTCGTCCGTGACGGCCATGAGATCGTCGCCTACAACCGGACGCCCGAGAAGACCCGGGAGATCGCCGGGGAGGGCGCGATCGCCTCGTTCTCGATCGCCGAGCTGGTCGCCGCCCTCGACAAGCCCCGTGCGGTCTGGATCATGGTCCCGGCCGGCGACGCGACCGAGGCACAGATCACCGAGCTGCTCGAGCACCTCGAGCCGGGCGACACCATCATCGACGGCGGCAACACCAACTTCCACGACGACGTGCGGCGCCACGAGGCGCTGGCAGCGAAGGGGATCCAGTACGTCGACGCCGGGGTCTCCGGCGGCATCTGGGGTCTGCAGGTCGGGTTCTGCCTGATGGTCGGTGGCGACGCGCCCGCGGTCGATCCACTGGTCCCGGTGTTCACCACGCTCGCGCCGCCGAACGGCTACCTCCACGTCGGTGGGCCGGGCGCCGGTCACTACGTGAAGATGGTCCACAACGGCATCGAGTACGGGCTGATGCAGGCCTACGCCGAAGGCTTCGAGATCATGCACGCCAGCGACTACGAGCTCGACCTCGCCGGCATCTCCGAGCTGTGGATGCAGGGCTCGGTCGTCCGTTCGTGGCTGCTCGAGCTGGCCGGCCGGGCGTTCCGCTCGAGCGGCGGCGACCTCGAACACATCAAGGGTTTCGTGGCCGACTCCGGGGAGGGCCGCTGGACGGTCCAGGAGGCGATCGATCACGACGTCCCGGCTCCCGTCATCACCCTGTCGCTGCTGACCCGCTTCCGGTCGCGCCAGGACGATTCGTACGGGGCCAAGGTCCTCGCCGCGCTCCGCAACGAGTTCGGCGGCCACGAAATCAAGACCGAGTAGCGGGTCGATGGCGGCGACGCCTCCCAAGACCAGGACCCGGACGTCCCGTCGGCCGGCAAGCCCGGCCGACCCGGACGATCCCACCACCGCGGCACCGGCCGACCAGCCGATCCCGGCCCAGCCCTCCCCACGTCCCAGGGACGCGCCGCGGACGATGCGCGAGCTCCGGCTGTCGCGCGAGGGCAAGCGGCCATCGCGCTCGCGCCCGATCGAGAACGTCCTGCGCGAGGGGCTGCGCCTCGAGCGTGTCCCCGACCCGTCGATGCTGGTCCTGTTCGGAGCGACCGGCGACCTCGCCCACCGCAAGGTCATCCCTGCCCTCTACCAGCTCTGGCGCACCAACCTGCTGCCGCTCGAGTTCGTGCTCGTGGCCGTCGGCCGCCGGCCCTACGACGACGAGTCGTTCCGCACCGAGATCCGCGCCTCGCTCGAGAAGTACAGCCGCGTCCTGCCGCTCGACGAGCAGGCATGCCGGACGTTCACCGACACGATCTGCTATCGGCGTCTCGACTTCGATGACGCGAACGGGTTCGACGAGCTTGCCGCCGAGCTCGACATCCTCGACACCGAGCACGGGACGCGGGGCAACCGGCTGTTCTACCTGGCCACCCAGCCATCGCAGTTCGCCGAGATCGTCGGCCAGCTCGGCCGGGTCGGGCTGGACCACGAGCACCACGACGGCGGCTGGCGGCGGATCGTCATCGAGAAGCCGTTCGGGCACGACCTCGAATCGGCCAGGAAGCTCAACCGCGAGGTCGGCAAGGTCTTCCGCGAGTCGCAGGTCTACCGCATCGACCACTACCTGGGCAAGGAGACCGTGCGCAACCTGATGGTCTTCCGGTTCGGGAACGGCATCTTCGAGCCGCTGTGGAACCGGCGCTACGTCGACCACGTGCAGATCACCGTGGCCGAGACCATCGGCATCGAGAGCCGCGGGGCCTTCTACGAGCAGACCGGTGCGTCGCGCGACGTCGTCCAGAACCACCTGCTCCAGCTGGTCAGCCTGGTCGCCATGGAGCCACCGGCGACGTTCGAGGCGGATGCCCTCCGCGACGAGAAGGTCAAGGTCCTTCGCGCCATCGAGATGACCAAGCCGGACATCCACCGCCACGTGGTTCGCGGCCAGTACGGTCCTGGGTGGGTCGCGGCGACCAAGGTCGAGGGCTACCGCGAGGAGGACGACGTCGACCCGCTGTCGGAGACCGAGACGTTCGTCGCGGCGCGGTTCCTGATCGACGACTGGCGCTGGTCGGGCGTCCCGTTCTATGTCCGGACCGGGAAGCGCATGCCCAAGCGGGCGACCGAGATCGCCATCCAGTACCGCGAGGTCCCTCATCGCCTGTTCAAGGACAAGGGCGTCGAGCCCGACGCGAACCTGCTGGCCATCCGCATCCAGCCAGACGAGGGGATCATGCTCCGCTTCGGGGCCAAGGTCCCGGGTCTGGGCCTCGACGTGCGCTCGGTGACCATGGACTTCACCTATGGCTCGGCCTTCAATGTCGACTCGCCCGACGCGTACGAGACCCTGATCCTGGACGCGCTCCAGGGCGACGCGTCGCTGTTCACCCGGGCCGACGAGGTCGAGGAGGCGTGGAGCATCGTCGACCCGATCATCGATGCCTGGGCGTCGGGTCCGGCGCCCGAGTTCCCGAACTACGACGCCGGATCGTGGGGCCCGCCCGAAGCGGACGAGCTGATCAACCGCGACGGCCGCCACTGGCGCCGGATCTGACGGGCCGGCGATGACTGTGGAAGCACCGGCGCCGACCCAGTTCGGCGAGCCCGTCCTGCGCTGGCGGGAACGCGCGCACTCGATCGACGAGATCGAGAGCGCCCTTGCGCGGATCTGGGCGTCGCAGGACCTGACCGTCACCGAGGACGGCCAGCCGGGCCGCCGCATCGCCGCGCGGACGAGCGTGATGAACCTGGTCGTGGTCGCCCGCCGGCCGGAGTACTCGGAGCGTTGCGCGGCGACCATGCAGATGCTCACCGGTCGCCACCCGTCCCGGACGATCGTCATCCAGTCGGCCGATCCCGACGGTCCGTCGTGGCTCGACGCCCGGATCGAGGCGCACTGCGTGCTGCCCCGGCCGGACGCGCCCGAGACCTGCGCCGAGACCATCCACGTCACATGCGGCGGCGAGGCGGGTCGGCACCTGTCGGCCATCGCCACGCCGCTCGTCGTCCACGACCTGCCCGTCACCATCTGGTGGCCGGGTGAGCCGCCGTTCCGCGAGCGCGCCGCCATCGACCTGCTGGCCGGTTCCGACAGGCTCATCGTCGACGGGTCGTCGTGGAGCGGCGACGGGCTGGCCCGTCTCCGGGAGATGGCGGACCTTGCCGGCAGCACCTCGGTCGCGATCAGCGACTTCGCCCTGATCCGCCAGTCGCGCTGGCGGGAGGCGATCGCCTCGATCTTCGACGATCCGGAGTTCATGCCCTACCTGCGTTCGCTCCGTCGGATCGCGGTGACCTACGGCACCCACGATGAGACCGGTGCCCTGGGCTCGACCAACCTGGTCAAGCCGATCTACCACGTCGGCTGGCTGGCATCGCGGCTCGACCTGTCGGTGGTCAGACCGCTGGCGGAGGCCGGCGGGCACGGACGGGCAGGGTCCGGCGCCTCGCGCGGGACGCGGCCGGGTGCCGGCGCGTCGAAGCCGGTCATCAGCCGCGGCCTCGTGGCGACGCTGTCCGACGGCCGGGCCGAGGTGGGCGTCGTCATCCGACCGGTCGTGTCGAGCACGCCGCCCGGGACCACTCTCCGGGTCGAGCTGCTCGCGGAGCGACGCGGGTCCGAGCTGCGGGCCGACGTGACCGCCGAGGCCGAGACCGTCCACGTCCGCGTCTGGCTCGATGGGGTCGAGGCGCTCGACCGCTCGTTCCGGGCACCGCGCCGGACCGAGGTGGAGCTGCTCGCGGAGGCGATCGAGTCCGGCGGGCGCGACCCGGTCGCGGTCGGGGCGCTCCGGTCGGCTGCCCGGATCGTCGGGGCGGACGACGCCGCGCGGGACGGACACGACGGCGCGGTCGACGGGACCGCCGGCAAGAGCGGAGGTCCTCGATGACCGAGCCTCGGATCGTCGTCGTCCCGGACACGGCGGCCCTCGCGGCCGAGGCGGCAGAGCGCATCGTGACCGCGCTCGACCGCGCGATCGTGACCAACGGCCGGGCCCACTGGGCGACGACCGGCGGCTCGACTCCCGTCGGGATCTACCGGCGGCTGGTCGCGCCGCCGCTCCGCGACGCGGTCGACTGGGCGAACGTGCACGTCTGGTGGGGCGATGACCGCTTCGTCCCGCGCGACCACCCGTTGTCGAACGTCAAGGCCTTCGACGACGTGATGCTCGACGTCGGCGACATGGAGGAGGGCACGGCCGGCGGGCCCGGGCGGGGCGTCCCGATCCGGGCAGACCACGTCCACCCGTTCCCGACGGGCGAGGCGATCGGGAACGGTCGCGGCGCCGCGTGGTGCGCGACGACGCTCGCAGACGAGCTCCGCGCGGCCGACCTGCCGGCGGTGGACGGCTGGCCCGCCTTCGACATGCTGCTCCTCGGGGTCGGCGCCGACGGGCACCTCCTGTCCGTCTTCCCCGGGTCGTCCGCCCTCGACTCCGCGGAGCTCGGGCTCGCGATCCCGGCACCGACCCACATCGAGCCGCACGTCGAGCGGGTCACGCTCAACCCGGCGATCATCGCAGCGGCGCGGTCGGTGCTGATGGTCGTGGCCGGGGGCGACAAGGCCGAGGCGATGGCGACGGTGCTCGGCCCGGAGGTCGACCCGCGGCGCTGGCCCGCCCAGCTCGCTCGGCTTCCGGGCGCGACCTGGATCCTCGATGAGGCTGCGGCCGGCCGGCTCCCGCATCGGTGAGGCGGTGATGGCCGAGCCGCCCGCGGTCGAGGCGGATCGGCCGACCCCGTCGCCCGAGCCTGCCATCCGCCGCGCCGTGCCGGCCGACGGCCCGGCGCTCGGTGACGTCTGGCTCGCGGCCTGGCGAGCGACGTTCGACTTCCCGCCGGGCCATCCGGACGACGACGTGCGGAGATGGCTCGCCTCCGAGATGCTGCCGACGCACGAGACCTGGGTCGCCACCGATCCGGGCGGCCGGGTCGTGGCCCTGCTGGCGCTGTCCGACGCGATGGTCGACCAGCTGTACGTCGCGCCCGACTGGATCGGGCGCGGTGTCGGCGGGCGCCTGCTCGACCTTGCCAAGGCTCGCCGACCCGACGGGTTGGACCTGTACTGCTTCCAGGCCAACCGCCGGGCGCGCAGCTTCTACGAGCACCGCGGTTTCGTCGCGGTCGCGACGGGCGACGGATCGGGCAACGAGGAGGGGCAGCCGGATATCCGGTACGCCTGGCGCCCCGCCCGGTGAACGGCGAGGCACCGACATCCGTCGTCCGGTCACGGGACGGGACCCCGATCGCGGTCTTCAGCAGCGGCGTGGGGTCACCGCTGGTGCTGGTCCACGGGTCGACCGCCGACCACACGACGTTCCGGGTGGTCGGCCCGCGGTTCGCGCAGCGCTTCCGGGTCCATGCCATCGATCGGCGCGGCCGCGGCGCATCGGGCGACGCGCGGGCGGCCTACGCGGTCGAGCGCGAGTTCGAGGACGTCGCGGCGGTCGCGGAGGCGGTCGGTGCCGGGTCGGCCGGCGGCGTCGATGTGTTCGGTCACTCGTATGGCGGTCGCTGCGCGCTGGGAGCCGCGCTCCTGACCGACGCCATCCGACGTGTCGTGTCGTACGAGGGAGCACCGACCCCGGAGGGCGCGAGCTACCACCCGGACGGGATCGAGGCGCGCCTCCGCGAGCGGCTGGCCGCCGGCGACCGCGACGGCGCCCTGGCGCTGTTCCTGACCGAGGTCGTCGGGATGTCCGCGGACGACCTGGCGGCATATCGCACGAACCCGGTCTGGCCGCTCCGCGCCGCCGCGGCCGGCACCATCCTGCGCGAGCTCGAGGCCGAGACCGATCCGGCCGCCTCGCTCGACCGGCTGGGCGGGGTCGGGCGACCGGTCCTGCAGCTGCTCGGCGGCGACAGCCTGCCCGTCTTCCGCGACGCGACCGTGGCCCTCGACGAGCGGCTGGCGAACGGCCGCGTGGTCGTCATCGACGGCGCCCGTCACGCGGCTCACCACAGCCATCCCGATGTGGTCGTCGCGGCCGTGGAGTCGTTCCTGGCCTGAGGCCCCCGTGTCGGCGGCCACCGCCTCGAGCACCTGGCCCGCGCCGATGCGCTTGTGAGGCGCACTTCGTGAATACCTGAGCGTGGTCATGCGCCGTGTTCGACAGATCCGGTCGGAACTGGACGTCGGCCGTGCTCGCTCATCTGGAAAGCGCGCCTGCCAGACGCGCGCCGGCGCCCGCTCGCCCACTCGCCCACTCGCCCGCCATGCCAACATGCGAGACTCCGATCCATGCTCGAGATGAACCCCATCGGCTGGGTCGTGGTCGGCTTTCTGGCCGGCGCGATCTCCGGCCGGCTCATCGGCGCCCGGACCGCACGCGGCTGCCTGCCGAACATCGTCGTCGGCATCATCGGCGGCGTCATCGGTGGCTGGCTCGCGAACGCCATGGGCTTCACCGACATCCAGGGCTTCATCGCCGCGGTCGTCGTCGCCATCGGCGGCTCGCTGGTGGTCCGGCTCGTCCTCGACGCGATGAGCGGTCGCTGACGCTCGGGTCTACCATCGACCGATGACCGACTCACCGACCGACACCCCGCCCGCCGCCCCTGCTGACACGGCCACCGCGAACCGACCCTTCTCGCCCGGCCTGATGGGCGTCGTCGCGGGGGAGACGAGCCTCAGCCTGGTCGATGGCGAGCGGGGCCGGCTGCTGTATCGCGGGTACCGGATCGGCGACCTGGTCGCGCACGGCACCTACCCCGCGGTCGCCAACCTGCTGTGGACCGGCGAGTGGGACCCGTCCCATCGGCTGCCGACGGCGTCCATCCCGCCCGCCGTCATGACCATCCTCCGCGCCCTGCCCGCATCGACCAAGCCGATGGACGCGCTGCGGACCGCGGTGTCGGGCTGGGGCACGACCCAGGACCTGCCGTGGCCCCCGACCATCGACCAGGCCCGGGCGCTCACGTCGTTCTCGCCGTCGGCGCTGGCGGCCTTCGCCCGGCTGCGCGCCGGTAAGGAGCCGATCGAGCCGGACCCGGCGCTCGACCTGGCCGAGGGGTTCCTGTACCAGCTCAACGGTGAGCGGCCGGACGCGGGCACGGCCCGGGCGCTCGATGCGTACTTCATCGTCGGCGCCGAGCACAGCTTCAACGCCTCGACGTTCACGGCCCGGGTCGTGACCTCGACCCGCTCGGACATCGCGTCGGCGATCACCGCCGCGATCGCGACGATGAAGGGACCGCTCCACGGCGGCGCCCCATCCGAGGTCGTCGACCAGCTGGCCCAGGTGAGCTCGCCCGAGCATGCCGAGGAATGGGTCCGCGGCGCGCTCGACCGCGGTGAGCGGCTGATGGGCTTCGGGCATCGTGTCTACCGCGCCTACGACCCGCGGGCCGCCGCGTTGCGCACGGTGGCCGAGGGGATGGAGCACCGGCCCGACTGGCTCGAGAAGGCCATCCAGACCGAGGATGTCGCCCTGCGGGTCCTGGCCGAGAAGCACCCCGAGCGCCCGCTCAAGACCAACGTCGAGTACTACGCCGCGCCGGTGCTGATGGGCGTCGGGCTGGCTCCGGACCTCTTCCCGGCCGCGTTCTCGCTGTCGCGCCATGCGGGCTGGACCGCCCACGTCCTCGAGCAGGCGGCCGACAACCGGTTGATCCGGCCGGACGTCAACTACATCGGCCCAGCCGAGCGTGACCTGCCGGCGTAAGGACCGACTCGATGGCCGATCCGGTCGGGTGAGAAGGGCCAGGTGCGCTCCGGGCGAAGGGCCACGGCGCCCGGATCTCGCGTGCCGCAGGTGGCCACCGGCCGTTGAGGCCGGCGGCCGTGCCCGGCTGGCGGCCGGTGCCCGGAAGGCGGCCGGTGCCCGGCTGGCGGCCGTGCCCGGCTGGCGGCCGTGCCCGGAAAGTGACAGATGCACACCAGGCGGGCGCTCGTCAGCATCCGCCGCTTCTGCCCGTGCTCGTCGAGCGTGGATGACGCGAACCGGACCGCCGATCTCCGACAGATGCTCGCTCGATGACACCTTTGTCAGAAAGACGCTGACCGATGCTCGCGTGAGGAGCATCTGGCCGAAACCTGGGCACGGACCAAGGCACGGCCGTGATGTCGAGATCGGTCTGGGCGAGGGTGCGAGGATCGTCGTCGGTGGCGACCCGCCGGAGGATCCGGCCCCGGCCAAGCGCGATCTCCCGGCCTGACCACCGGCTGCGCCTCACGGGCTCCCGACCCTATAGCCAGCCGCGCCGCCGGAAGTACGCGACCAGCAGGATGAGCAGGACGCCCATCATCAGCATGATCCCGAGGAACGAGAACTCCTGGTCCTGACCCGGGACCGGCACGTTCATCCCGAAGATGCTGGCGATGAGCGTCAGCGGCAGCAGCACGACGCTCACCCCGGTCAGGATCCGGAACGAGTCGTTCAGCCGGTGCGACAGCACCGACTCGTTGGTCGACTCGAGCGCCTCGATGACCTCCTTGTAGTTCTCGAGGGTGTCCCAGATCCGTTCGGCGGCATCGGAGATGTCGTCGAAGTAGATCTCGAGCTCCTCCTGCAGGTAGCGCTGCTTGGTCCGCTCGAGATCGCGCAGCACCGCACGCTGCGGGCGCACGATCCGGCGGAAGTTGATGATCTCCTGCTTCTCCTCGGAGATGTCGCGGACGACCTCGGTGGAGCGGCCCTCGAAGATCGAGTCCTCGATCCGGTCGAGCTTCATCTCCATCTTGCGCAGCATCGGGAATGACGCGTCGACGCAGGCGTCGACGATCTTGTAGAGCAGGTAGCCGGTGCCCTTGGAGAAGGTCGCGATCCGCAGCTCCTCCTTCTCGCGGTAGCGCTCGAACATGGCCGCCAGCGGTGGGAACGGGATGCTCGGCAGGGTGATCAGGTAGTCGGGGCCCATGAACAGGTCAAGCTCGGCGGTCAGGATCCGGCCGCTCTCCTTCTCGAACAGCGGGAAGTGCAGGACGATGAAGACGTAGTCGTCGTACTGGTCGAGCTTCGGCCGGTTGTTGCGCGAGTAGACGTCCTCGTAGTCGAGCGGGTGGAAGGCGAAGTTGGCTTCGAGCCAATCGCGATCCACGCTCCGTGGCGACTCGATCTGGATCCAGCGGATGCCGGCCGCCTCGATGATCTCCGGGAGCGATACCTCGGTCGAGCTGACCGGATCGGCCAGGCGCGCTCGACCGCGACCGCGAGGGAGCGGCAGGGGCCTGCGGAGGCCGATGTTGGGCACGGCACCATCGTAGTCGCCGCTTGCGGCGCCGGCGGGCTGCCCGACCGGCCGAACGGGACCGTCGCGTCAGGACTGGATCGGGGTCGGCGGCCGATCCGCCGGACCGACCTCCTGGCTGCTCGCGGCCGGCCCGACGCGCGACAGGATCGTCACCGCGCCGACCAGGAAGATGGCGCCGGCCACCGCGAAGAGGCCACCCACCCCACCGACCGACACGACCAGCGCACCGACCGCGGGGCCGATGATGCCCGCCGCATAGAGAGGCAGGTAGACCAGGTTGAGCGCGGCCGACCGGCGGTCCGCCGGCAGCTCGGTGGCGAGCAACCCGAAGATCATCGAGCTGACCGTGGCGGTCGCCGCGCCGAGGACCACCGCGAGCAGGGCCAGGCTCGTGATCGACGGGACGACCGGCATCAGGATGACGACGACACCGGCGCCGGCCAGGGCAGAGATGAGGACCGGCCGGAAGCCGACCCTGTCGCCGATCACGCCCCCGACCGGTGAGACCAGCGCGCCGACGAGCGCCGCCGTCCCCGAGACCAGGGCGATGGCCGACGCGAGACCGGGCCCGCGCCCCGCGATGCCCTCGACGAGGACCGGGATGTATGGCCGGCTCATCTGGATCGCGACGTACGAGATCCCGAAGATGGTGAAGATGCGCCGCGTTGCCCGGTCGGTCAGGACGCCGCGCAGGTTGGCGAACGCGAGGTCCACGATCCTGCCGGTCGGCACGACTTCTGGTCGGACCTCCTTCGAACCGAAGGTGACCAGCAGCGCCGTCCCGATCGAGAACGCCGACGACAGCCCGAAGACCGCCGGGAGCGACCAGCCGAAGCCGTCGATCAGGATGCCGGCCAGCGCCGGCCCCACCGCGAAGCCGACCGCGCCCGACATCCCGAACACCGCGATCGTCGTGCCCATCCGCGGGCGCGGCGTCACGTCGCGGATGCCGCCGAGCATCACGCCGGTATTGCCGAGCTGGAAGCCGATCAGCAGCATCGCCAGCGCGACCTGCCACGGCTCGCGGGCGAGAGCCACGGCGGCGAACACGACCGCCTCGACCAGCGCGCTCCGGACGATGACGACCTTGCGGCTGTACTTGTCGGCCCAGGCGCCCCACAGCGGCACGAGTGGCATGCCGACCACGAAGACGAGGGCGCTGAAGATGCCGACGAAGGCGAGCCGCTCGCTGTCCGGGACGCCCATCTGGCGCAGGTAGGTCGGCAGCAGCGCGAAGATCTGGCTGACGCCAAGGCCCTCGACCATCGATGTGACCCAGAAGACCGCCACCAGGATCCGCCAATCCTGGGCAGGGCGGGACGGGGCCGGGACGGCGGTCGGATCGGGGGCGGGCAGCGCGGTCGAGGACACGCCCGGAGCCTAGTGGATGCCACGCGCGCATGCCGGACACACGAAAGCGCCCGAAGGAACTGGTGGGGACCTCCGTTCGACGGGTCCTGAGGCTGCGAACAAGTCCGCAGTCCCTGGTCGTCGCCGGGTCCCTCGCTCGCCGGCCTTGCGACCTGCGAACCTGGTTCCCGGGACCGTCCCGAGGATCACTCCTCGAACCGGTCTGGCGGTTCAACCTGCCCCTTCGGGCAAGACGAAATGTACGGCCCGGGCCCATGAGCCCACAACGGGCTTG
This sequence comes from Candidatus Limnocylindrales bacterium, assembly GCA_036003325.1. Classification (GTDB taxonomy): domain Bacteria; phylum Chloroflexota; class Limnocylindria; order Limnocylindrales; family CSP1-4; genus SPCO01. The sequence continues at coordinate 22,511 of DASYSM010000010.1, read as the reverse complement.
TCCACGAACTTGCGAGACGGCTGCCACGAGTTATCCCCGAAGTTATCGGCGATGTGGACGGTCTGTGGATACACTCGGCGGGGAGGTATCGCGCATGGGTCGTCTGCTTGCCCGGATCATGTCTGCCCAGGACGGCTGGGCCCGACCCCTGGGTGACTTCAACCACCGCTGGCTGAACGCTCTGTTCCGCCCGATCCGCCCCATCCGAGATCTCCTCGACGGCACCTGGCTGGGCCATCCTCTCCATCCGGCGGCGACCGACATCCCCATCGGGACCCTGCTCCTGACCGTGATCCTCGATGTCCTCGGGCAGCCCGCCGCCGCCGACATCGCGCTCGTCGCGACGATCGTGTTCATGCTCGGCGCCGCGGTGACCGGGGCCGCCGACTACGCCGACACGGATGGCGCCGCGCGGGTTCGCGCGACCACACACTCGACGCTGATGGTCATCGCCCTGGTCGTCCTGCTCGTGTCGCTGGCGCTGCGTGCCGGCGCCCCGGCCGACCGGACGGTGCCCATCGCGCTCGGCATCGTCGGGTTCCTGATCGTGATCGCCGGCGCCTATGTCGGTGGGGACGTCGTCTACGTCTTCGGCAACATGGTCAGCCGCCACGCCTTCCGGGGCGCGGGGACGAAGTGGGTCAAGCTCGACGTCGGCGATGTCGCGGACCTCCAGACGATCCCCGAGGCGACGCCGACCAAGGCGAAGGCCGGCGTCAACGACCTGGTGCTGGTCCGGCTGGGCGACACGATCCACGCGCTCCATGCCGTCTGCGCTCACGCGGGCGGGCCGCTGGCGCAGGGCACCGTCGTCGACGGCTGCATCGAGTGCCCGTGGCACGCCTCGCGCTTCCGGTTGACCGACGGGCACGCGCGGCAGGGGCCGACCGTGTACGACCAGCCGGTCTACGAGCTCCGCGCCGCGGACGGCGGCGGCTACGAGGTCCGGCGAGCGGTCAGCTAGGTGGCGATCCACATCGAGATCGACGACCCCAGCCTGGTCGTCCTGGTCGGTGCGGCCGGGGCCGGCAAATCGACCTTTGCGGCTCGCCACTTCGCCGCCGACGAGATCCTGTCGTCCGATCGCTTCCGCGCGATCGTCTCGGGCGACGAGGCGAACCAGGCCGCGACCAGGGCCGCCTTCGCGCTCCTGCACCGAAGACTCGCGACGAGGCTGGCCGCGGGCCGCCTTGCGGTGGTCGACGCCACGAGCGTGCGGCACGCGGCCCGCCAGGCGCTCCTCGCGCTGGCGGACGCGGCGCGAGTCCCGACCGTCGCGGTCGTCCTCGACCTCCCGGCAGCGACGGTCCTCGCGCGCAACGCGGCCCGGCCCGCACGGACCGTGGACATGGCCGTCGTGCGCCGCCAGCTTGCCGCGGTCAGGACCGCGTTGGACGGGCCGCTCCCGCCGCTGCATGGCGAGGGCTTCGGGCAGGTCGTCGTCCTGCGCGATCCTCTCGAGGTCGACGGGGTCACGATCCGGCGGCGTCCGGCCGGCGCGCAGCCCGGCTGACAGGCGAAGCGTCAGGTCGACCCGACCGCGATGCACACGATGGCCGCCACCGCCAGACCGATCCCGACCGCGTGCGTGCGCGTGACCCGCTCGCGAAGGAAGACCGTCGCGAGGACGACCGTGGTCACCGGGTAGAGCGACGACAGCACGGCGGCGACGGCCAGCGCCCCTGCCTGGACGGCGAGGATGAACGCGCCGTTGCCGATCATGTCGAGGATGCCGACGCCGGCGATGGCGGGGACGAGCCGTGCGGCCGGCCGCCATGCCGACCGGGTGATCACGACGGCCGCGATGATCAGCAGCGCCTCGGCGCCTCGGATGACGACCAGCGGGCCGAATGCATGTCCGTCGCTGATCTGTGCCGCGCACACGCTGAACGATCCGATGGCGACGCCGGCGACGAGCGCCAGCTCGATGCCCGATGGGCCGCTCCCCTCGTCCCGGACGCGGGAGACGAGGACGACCGCGATGACCGCCGCCGCGATCCCGGCCAGGACGAGCGGCGGCGGCAGGCCCTCGAGGACGATACCGGCCGTGACCGGGATCAGCGCGGCGATCACCCCGGTGACCGGCGCGACGACGCCCATCCGCCCGACCGCGAGCCCGCGGTACAGGGCGGTGATGCCGATCCCCCCGACGACGCCCGCCAGCACGCTCCAGCCGAGATCGGCCGGCGTCGGAGCCGTCTCCCCACGGACGAGGGCAAGGACCAGGGCGAGGGCCGCCCCGGCGAGCTGCGACACGAGCACGACCCCGAACAGGGCGGTCCGTCGCGACAGCAGGCCGCCGCCGAAGTCGCCGCCACCCCAGGCCAGCGCCGAGACCAGGCCGAGGACGATCGTCGCGGCCTGTGCCGAGCCGAGCTCGTTCAGGCGCGACGTCCGGGTCGAGGGGCTGCCGTCGGTCCGGTCCCGGCCGCCGCGGCGCCGGTCGCGGCCGGGACGTCCGCCGGTGACGCGCCGGTCGCGCCCGGGTCGCCGGTCAGTGGGGCGGCGCTGTCCACGCTGGTCGGCCCGTCGAGGACGACGACCGCGTCGGCGGCTTCGTCGTAGCGCGCCGACGTGGTCAGGTAGATGACCTGGAAGTCGGAGGCGACCGACTTGAGCAGGCCGAGGGCGCGCGCGGCGCGGGTGTCGTCGAGGGTCACGAACGGGTCGTCGAACACGAGCGGCGGCCGACGGTCGCCGGTGACCAGCCGGACCAGCCCGAGCCGGGCGACCAGGTAGACGAGGTCGAGGGTGCCCTGGCTCAGCGAGCTGACCGGGACCCAATCGTTCTTTTCGGGCGCGAAGACCTCGATGTCGAGCGTCCGATCGTCGACCCGGACGCGCCGGTACCGACCGCCGGTCACGGTGGCGAGGTCGCGGACCATGTGCGACTCGAGATAGCGGGTCGCGGTCTTCATCGTGGCCTGCTCCGCGCGGTCGATGGCCGCGAGGGTGGCGGCGAAGACCCGCTGGCGGCGCTGCGCGGCGCTGAGCTGCTCGCGCCAGGCGGCCAGACGCTCGGCCTGGCCCGCGACCTGCTCGGCGTCGACCGTGTTGGCCTCGACCCGGGCGCGGGCATTCGCCTCGTCGTCGCGCGAGCGCTCGAGGGCGCCCTCCTGGTCGCGCACCTCGACCTCGAGCCGCTCCCGTGCCCGTGGCTCCTTGGCGATCGGGCCGAGCGCCTCGAGCGCGCTCGTCTTCTGGGCGATCTCGAGGGCGGCCGCGTCGCGCAGGGTCGGCAGCGTCTCGGTCGGCTCCTTGCCGACAAGACCTTCGAGCTGGCCGGTCAATCGCTCGATCTGGCCGACATGCTGCTCCTCGCGTGAGAGCAGGTCCTCGGCCTCGGCAAGGTCGGTCAGACCGAGCGATCCGAGCTGGCCTTCGGCCTTGGCCTCGGCGTCGCGCAGCTCGGCCTCCATCTCGGAGCGGCCACGCAGCCGGCGGTCGATCTCGACATCGCGCATCTGGGTCTGGAGCGTGTAGCTGCGGCGCAGCCAGAGGGCCACCGCGGCCATGACCACGCCGACGAGGGCAACCAGGGCGCCGACGACCTGGACGAGGACGCCGACATCGGCCACACCGATGAACTTGAGCAGGACCGGCAGCCCGACGATGATCAGCCCGACGACGACGAGGGCGATGGCCAGCCGTGACAACGGCTGCCAGGTGGGCTCGGGGGCGACCTCGAAGTCGACCCGGACCTCGCCCGACAGCGCGGCCCGCAGCTCGCGGATCTTTCCGTCGAGGGTCCGCAGTCGCTCGACCGCGCTGCGCAGCACCGGCAACGGGGTCGCCGACGGGTGGGTGTTGGCCAGCTGCTGGATCTCGATGTCGACCTCGACCGCCTGGCGATAGCGCTCGTAGCGCTCGGTGGCCGCGTCTCGGTCGACCATGATCCGCTCGGCCTGGCGCGCCTTCTCGAGCAGGCTCCGGCGCTCGGCCAGCGCGGTCTCGGCATCGGCCCGCCGCTCGCGCGCGCCGGCCAGCGAATCGCGGTCGCGTTCGAGCTGGGCAAGCGCCAGCTCGCCCTGGTCGAGAGCTGCCTTGGACTGCTCGACCGCCAGCTCGGCCAGCTTGAGCCGGCCCGGGTTGCGATCGCCACGGGTGTTGAGGTCGTGGAGCGCCTTGTCGAGCTTCTTGCGCGCCCGGCTCGTTCCCCGGTCGGCGCCGCTGATCGACGCCTGCAGCCGGTCACGGAGCGCTCCCTCGTCGCGCGACAGGTCGCTCAGCTCGAAATGATGGACCGACGCGGTCGAACGGAAGAAGCCCTCGGTCGGCATCCCGGTCAGCTCGGCCATCACCTGGTCAGCCATCGCCGGGTCGGTGATCGACTGGCCCTCGTAGTCGAGCCGGACCGTCCCCCGGGCGCCGGCGAACGTCTTCTCGAGGGTGCCCGTGTGCAGGCCATCCTCCTCGTCCTGCTCGAAATCGACCGAGATGATCGACCGGGCGTCGGCCGGCGCGCCCCACGGCCGGAGCGCCTCGAGCTCGGCGGCCGTGCTGGTCGCGCGCTTGGTGAGGGCCAGCTCGAGCGCGCGCTGGACGGTCGTCTTGCCGGCTTCGTTCGGGCCACGGATGACGGTCAGCCCGGGCGCCAGCTCGATGTCGAAGGTGCGATAGCGGCGGAAGTCGCGGCCGACGAGCTTGCGGATCCTCACAGCGAGACCTCGTGGCCGGCCAGGAGCAGGCGGCCGAGCCGCAGGGCGTCGCGCTGTTCGGCCGCCTCGGCTGTGGAGCCGGCCGCCTCGAGCTCGGCGATGCGTGCCTCGAGATCGCGGATGAACGCGCCGGCGATCGTGTCCGGAGACGGCAGCGGACCCTCGGTCAGTGCCGGAACCGACGCATCCCGCACACGGACCTTGAGAAATGCGGGCGCCAGGGCGACCTCGATCTCGTCGAGGTCCAGATCGAGGTCGTCGCGGCGGACACCGACCAGCCGGGCGTCGAGGACGAGGTCCGGATCGGGCTTGGCCGCCAGGAGCTCGATCAGTGCCGGCTGGCTGGCGACGGTGGCGGCATCGATCTCGACCTTGGTGAACCTCGTCCGGCCGACCTGTCGCTCGTCGATCTTCGTCGTGCGCGTGCCGGCCTTGTCATCGAGCTCGATGAGGAGGACCTTGCCCGCCCGGTCCTGGTCGAGGGCGACCGCCTCCGGCGCGCCCGAGTAGGCGTACGCGACGGTTCCTGCCTTGCCGCTCTGGGCCGAGTGCCAGTGACCGAGGGCGAGGTAGTCGAGGCCTGTCGCGGCGATCTCATCGGTCGTGATCACGACCTCGTCACGGTCGGTCTTGCCCGGGATGGAGATCGAGCCGTGGACCATCCCGACATGCCAGGTGATGGGCGCATCCCCGGCCCGCGACGCGGCCACGTCGGCGGCGACATCCTGGAGGGGGCTGTGCGGTGCCCGCTTGGTCGGGAAGACACGACCGTGGACCATCGTCTCGAGCGCGAGGACGTGGACCGACGGGTGGTCCGGATCGAGGACCGTGACCAGCTGCTCGGCCGCGGTCGCGGCGGTGCCGCCGGCCATCGCCGCGAGGTCGTACGCGCGATAGATCGACGCGCGATCGAACACGTCGTGGGTGCCCGGGATGATGACCGTCCGGATGCGCGACTCGGCCAGGCGGGCGAGCTCGGCCGCCACGCGCTCGACCGAGCGGCGCGGCTGGACGTTCGAGTCGAACAGGTCGCCGGCGACCAGGAACAGGTCGACCTTCTCGGCCAGGGCGAGGTCGACCGTGGCCTTGAACGCCGCGAACTGACGTTCACGCTGGGCGGCCGCCTGCTCACCGAGATCGTCGTGCCGCGCGCCGAGATGGACGTCCGCGGTGTGGATGATCCTGAGCATCGGCGTGCGGCTTGCCTCCTGGCGGCTCGATCGGACGACCGAGGAGTCAACCAGGCCGAGTCCAGCGCCAGCAGCGACGACGAGACCCGAGACATTGGCGCGAGCGAGGCGCCCCCATGACTCCCCGCTCGCCGACTCCACTATCGGCGGCCATTGTGACAGGTAGGGTGGCACGGTCGCCAGAGGGAGAACGAGGGGTCCCACGGAGCGTGCCGCACGGCCCGCCCACGCCTCGCCAGCCCGTTTCGGCGACCCGTTGTATCCTCCGGTCACTTACACCGGTGCGCCCCGTCTTCAGGGCCCCTACATCGGATCCTGGGAGCGCGTCCCCGGCAAAGTCCCGCCATCACGCCATCCCGTCCGCCGATGCGGCCGCCCTCGGAAGGCGCACCTCTGGAGCGAAACGCGTCCTCGGAGGAGCATCGTGACCTACGTCGATCGGAGCCTGAACTGCGTCGATTGCGGGGTGGAATTCATCCACTCGGCGGCGGATCAGGAGTACTACCAGCAGAAGGGGTTCGTCAGCGACCCCAAGCGCTGCAGCAGCTGCCGCGCCAGCCGCCGGGCAAGCCGTGATGGGGGCTATGACGTCCGCGACATCGGCGGACCGCGCGGGTATGAGCGAGGAGACGACCGGCCGAACCGCGAGTACTTCGCGGTCATCTGCTCGTCCTGTGGCAACCAGGCGCAGGTGCCGTTCAAGCCGCGGATGGACCGCCCGGTCTACTGCTCGGACTGCTTCCGGGCCGTCAAGCCCGACTGAGGCTGAGGCCCGGCGGGGCCGGGCGGGGCCGGCGGGCCGGGCGGGGGCCGGCGGGCCGGGTCGGGGCCGGGGCGGCCCGGGTCGGGGCCGGGGCGGCCGCGCCGGGCCGGGGCGGGCGCCGGGCCGGGGCGGGCGCCGGGCCGGCCGCGTGCCGCTCGACGCGGGCCTCCCTTCCGTCGATGGTCCCGTCGTTGGTGACCCGCGGTCACCGATCCTGGTCGTGGTGGGCGTGTGGCCGGCCCGACAGCCGCAGCTGGTGACCCGCGGTCACCGAGTCGGGCTGCAACGGGGATGAGTGACCGTCCTCGCGCCGGAAACGGTGACCGAGGGTCAATGCTCGAGCCTGTGGCGAAGGTGGTCGGACCATCAGAGCCGGAAACGGTGACCCTCGGTCAACGCGGCGAAGGCACGAAGGCTCCGTAAGCTGCAGCGCACGTGAAACGGTGACCCTCGGTCACCACGGAGAGGGCGGCGTGGCCCTGGGTCGGCCGGGGTGGCCGACGCGAGGTCGGCCGGGTGGCCGACGCGAGGTCGGCCGGACCCCGTTGTCCGACAGTCGACGGATCGATGACGAGTCGGGCCGTCTTCGCTCCATCGGCAGGGATCGTCGTCTCCCGGACGACGGATCGACTGGTGGAGGGGCTCCAGCGGACGTGGGCCCTCGATTCGTTGCCTGACAGGCGACGACCGCATCGCGGATCCCAGGGGCCCGACGCGCCCCCCGGGGCCCGACGCGCCCCTCGAGGCACCCGATGCGCCCCACCAGGCGCCCGACCCCGACCCCGACCCCGATCCCGATCCCGACCCCGACCGCGATCGGAACCCGATCCAGCAGACCAGCACACGGATCGGCACGCCGTCACGCGCGACCGGGCGACATCCGCGCCTGACGCACGCGCGGCCCGCGGTCACAGACCGAACGTGTCCCCCGCGCGATAGCGCTCGCGCCGTCGGCCGTGCCAGACCGTGACCCGCGACCGGCCGTGGACCTGCCACGCCCCGTCGCGACCGACCAGCGCGGTCTCCTCGTCGATGCCGAGGATGACCGACCCGCGGGGCGCCTGGAGCACGATCATCGCGCACAGCGCCTCCGGCCACGCGTCGTAATGTGGCACCACCGCCACGCCCGGCACGAACCCCAGACCCGCCCGCCAATGCAGTGGCCACGGCGCAAGCCGGAACCGGAAGTCGAACAGCCTCCCGGCGAGGACCATGGCTCCGGCCGAGCAGCCGGCGACGATCGCGCCACGCTCGTTCGCGGCAGCGATCGCGCTACCGACGGCGCTCCCGGCCAGCGCCTCCATCAGGTAGCCCGGCTTGCCGCCCGACAGGTAGATGACATCGGCCTCGCCGATCGCCTGGGCCGCGGCCGGATCGTCGGCGCCCGAACGGTCACGCACCAGCACGGGCTCGACCTCGGCGCCGAGCGCCCCGAAATGGGCGACGCCCATCGACGCCCAGCGGGTGAACACCTCCTCGCCGTCGGGATAGGACGCGGTCGGCAGGACGGCCACCCGGGGTCGGGACCGGCCCGTCGCCTCGAGCAGCCCGGCATCGACATCGGCCATCGCGGGGAGGAATTCACCGGCGCCGACGAGCGCCACGGGACCCGGCATGGCGGAGAGTCTAGCGGCACCTTGCCCGATTCCCCGCCACGCTGCGACACTGCCTCGGGATGACTTCACGACAGCGTTGGACCCTGATCTGCACCGTCATCGGTTCGGGCGCGGTCTTCCTCGACACGACCATCGTCAATGCGGCACTCAAGCACATCGGCCAGGAGCTGCCCGGCACGCTGATCGGTGTCCTCGAGGGGCAGGCGTACATCGTCGGTGGCTATCTCGCCGTGCTGGCCGCCCTGCTCATCCTCGCCGGCGCGCTATCCGACCACTATGGACGCCGGCGGGTCTACGCCATCGGCCTCGTCGGTTTCGCCACCACATCCGCCCTGTGCGGTCTGGCGCCGACGCTCGAGCTCCTGGTCGTCTTCCGGCTCGCCCAGGGTGCGGCCGGGGCACTGCTGATCCCGGGCTCGCTCGCGCTCATCACCCACGCCTTCGACGGCCCGGCCCGCGGCCGCGCGTTCGGCATCTGGGCGGCATCGACCGCCGCGCTGACCATCTTCGGCCCCATCGTCGGCGGCGGCCTGGTCGACACCCTCGGCTGGCGGGTCGCCTTCCTGATCAACGTGCCGCTGCTCACCTTCGCGCTGTGGGCGACCCTGACCCACGTCCAGGAATCGCGCGACACCGAGACGACCGGGCGGTTCGACTGGCTCGGCGCGCTGGTCGCCGCGCTCGCGGTCGGCGGCCTGGCATTCGGCGTGATCCGCGGCCAGGCGAACGACTGGAATGACGCCGCGGCCTGGGTCGCGATCGTGATCGGCGTCGTGTCACTGATCGCCTTCCCGATCCTGATGGCCCGAAACCCGCACCCGCTGGTGCCGCTCGATCTCTTCCGGAACCGGGCGTTCACGTCGATCAACCTCGCCACGTTCTTCATCTACGGCGGGCTGTATGTGACCTTCTTCTACCAGGCGGTCGTCCTCCAGGGCGTGCTCGGCTACACGGCACTCGGGGCGGGTCTGGTCGGGATGCCGAGCGGGCTCATGCTCGCGCTCCTGTCGACCCGGATCGGGACGGTCGCCGGACGCATCGGATCGCGCCGCTTCCTCATCGCCGGGCCGTTGCTGATGGCCGCCGGCCTCGTCTGGTTCTCGCGCCTGCCGGTCGATTCCGCGCCGTGGCGGGCATCGCTCGACGACCTCTCGACCATCGTCCCGCCGATCGATGCGCTCATCGACATCCTGCCCTACACGGTGCTGTTCGGGCTCGGCATCTCGTGCGTCGTCGCGCCGCTGACGAGCACCCTGATGGGATCGATCTCGGGGCGCTTCTCGGGCATCGGCTCGGCCATCAACAACTCGATCTCGCGCGTCGGCCAGCCCCTCCTCGGGGCGCTCATCTTCATCGCCATCAGCGCGACCTACTACGCCTCGCTCGGGTCGCTGACCGGACTCGACACGACCGACGCCGCGGTGAGAAAGGCCTTCCAGCCGATCAATCCGCCGGCCGCGGGCGCGACGGCCGCCCAGGTCGCGGCCTCGAACCAGGCCTCGATCGCGGCATTCCACCTGGCGATGCTCGTGTGCGCGGGGCTGCTCGTCGTGGGGGCGCTCGTCTCGTACGTCGGTCTGCGCGAGAAGGCCGGCGCCGCGCTGCCCGGCACGGCCGCGGCGGTCGAGCCGCCCTCGTCGGCCGCCTGACGCGCCGGTCGCGACGCCACCGACCCGCAGCCGTCCGATGACCCGCGACTGGGACGCCACGACCTACGACCGCGTCGCGGGGCCGCAGACGCGCTGGGGGTCGGTGGTCCTGGACCGCCTGCCGCTGGCGGGTGACGAGCGTGTCCTCGACGCCGGCTGCGGGAGCGGTCGCGTCACCGAGCTGCTCGCCGCTCGCCTGCCACGCGGCCGGATCGTCGCCCTCGACGGCTCCGCAGCGATGATCGAGGCGGCCCGCGACCGGCTCGCGCCGTCGGGCGACCGCGTCGAGTTCGTCGTCGCGGACCTCGCCCGCCCGCTGCCGATCGAGGGCCACGTCGACGCGATCCTGTCGACCGCGACGTTCCACTGGGTGCTCGACCACGACGCGCTGTTCGCGAACCTCGCCGCGGTCCTCCGTCCGGGTGGCCGGTTGGTCGCGCAGTGCGGTGGGGTCGGCAACATCGCGACGGTCCAGCGGGCGCTCGCGACGATCGGCGACGGATGGCTCGGTCCGGTGCATTTCGCGACGCCGATGGCGACCGTTCGCCGGCTCGATGCCGCCGGCTTCGTCGACATCGAATGCTGGCTGACCGACGAGCCGACACGCTTCGAGCCGGGCGAGCCGTTCGAGACGTTCCTGCGGACGGTCGTGCTCGGCGCCCATCTCGATCGGCTGCCGCCCGACCAGCACGCCGCGTTCGTCCACGAGGTCGCCGGCCGGATGCCCGAGCCGCTCATCGATTACGTCCGGCTCAACATCGTGGCGCGCCGCTCGAGCCGCTGACCGGGCGGTCGGGAGCGCCGGGGCCGGGCGTCACCGAACCCGGAACGGCGCTCCGTGACCCGGGATCACGACGTCGGCCGCGGCCAGCACGCGCGCGCGGCCGCGCTCGATCGCCGCCTGGTCGGCGGCCAGCGGATCCACCTCGGGCGAACGGTCGGCACGCCACCAGAGATGGGTCATGGCGTACACGCCGTCGTCGGCGGTGACGACCAGGGTCGCGTCCTCCTCGGTGTGGCCCGGCGTCAGCCACAGCTCGCTGTTCGGGCCGAGATGGTGGCCGTCGCCGTCGTGGTCGAGCCACAGGTCGTCGCGGTAGCGCGCCCAGAAGTCGACCACCTCGGCGTTCGGGAACAGCGCGATGTTGACCGTGTGGTCGGGGTGGTGGTGGCTCAGGAAGACGTGGGTGACGGCCTCGGGCGCGACGCCCAGCTCGGCCAGCGGATCGAGGATGAGCGACCGCCGGGCGACCATGCCCGGGTCGGCCACGATCAGCGCGTCACCGTCGCGGACCAGCACCACGCTGCTCCCGACACGATCGGTCGCATACCCGGCGTGGAGCAGGTGGACGGTGGTCATGCCGCGATGCTACCCGTGCCGAGGGGTGGACACATGACGATGCCGATTCGCCGCCGGACGACGGTGGTCCGGGCGGCAGCGCGGGGCGATGCTCCTGGTGCGCCCGGGACACATCCGGGGCAGCGGAAAGGAGAGATCCAGTGAACGCCGTTTCGATCATCTACGTCAACGCTCATCTCGAGGACCTGCGGTCCGAGGCACGCGATCGTCGCCTCGCGGCGTCGCTGGCCGACAAGCCGAGCCTCCGGGCGCGTCTCGCCGCCGCCGCCGCCAGCCTCCGCCGGACGCTCGGTGCCGATGAGATCGGCCCGACCTTCCCGCAGCTCTCGCATTGGCCGTACCGGGTCTGACCTCCCGCTGACCCGCTCCTCCCTTCCAAGACGCGAAGGCCTCCGCTTCCTCCGGCGGGGGTCTTCGTGTGTCTACGGCAGGTCGGCGGGCGTATCGATGTCCCGCAGCGTCACGGCGTCGGGATCGAGCGAGCGCCAGGCGTGCTCGGGGATGACGTGGGTGGGGAGGGCCTCGATGATCGCCCGCAGCCTGCGCTCACCCCCGGCGAAGAGGAGGGTCGCGGCGGCGAGCGCCGGTTCGCGGCGGAGGACGATGGGCAGCGGCCGGGCACGGCCGTCGTGCTCGAGGACGACCGCGTCCACGGCAGCCGAGTCGAGCGCGGCCAGCATCGAATCGACGACCGCGACGACGATGCCCGGCGTGTCGCCCCCGATCGCGAGCGCGACCGGATCCGTCGCCGCGCGGAGACCGGCCAGCAGGCCGGCGAGCGGCCCGTCGAACGGCGTCGGGTCGTGGACGATGCTGACGTCGGCCGGCACGGGCGGCGCCGCATCGGGCGCGACGACGACGAGGATCCGCGTCGCGACGGGCCGGACGGCCTCGATGGCGTGGTCGAGCAACGGGCGGCCATCGATCGGCTCGGCGAGCTTGTCGCGACCGAACCGACTCGACCGGCCGCCGGCGAGCACGATCGCGCTCAGCTGGGGACTTGTCATCGGGCGTTGGTCGGGGTCGCCGACCCGAGGTCGATCCCCGCGTGGGCCCGCGGTCCGGGCAGATGGCCGTCCGGTGTCCGGCGCAGGATCCCGCGCCGATCGAGGTCGGCCAGGATGGCCATCACGTACTTGCGGCTCGAGCCGGTCGCGTCGCGCAGCGCGGCCGGGGTCAATGGCCCGCGGCCGGCCGCCGCGATGGCCGTCGTCGCGAGCTGGCGATAGGTCGAGGCGGCGTATGCGAGATCGGGTTCGAGGACGACGATCCGGCCGTCGCGCTCGAGCTCACGGACGGCGTCGGGCGGGCATCCGCTCGCCCGTGCGGTCTCGGCCAGCGGCGGCGGCGCGACGACCGCCAGCGCCCGTTCGAGACGGTCCTTCGCCGCGTCGCGTGCCGGGTCCGCGGCCGGGGCCGGCGTCAGCGGACCGGAGCCGGGCCGTCCGATCGTGGCACCGTGACGGATGAGCCGACCGGCGAGCACGAGCCGGTCGAGCAGGGCGGCGCCGGCCGTTGCCGCGGTGGTCCGGTCGATCGTCGCGCGACGGCGAAGCGACGCGGCGGCGGCGGCTCGCGCGGCCGGGAGGTCCAGCGCCGGATCGACCGCCGCGAGCAGGTCGGACTCGACCGCGATCTCGATGTCCGGCGCGATCCGGAGCGGTCCGGGTCCGGGCTGCAGCAGCGCACCGTGCAGATCGAGCCGGGCGGCCTCGATGGCCGGCGCCCCTTCGTCGGCGACCGCCGCAGCCAGCCGAGCGACCCGTTCCGTTGTCTGACGACGCCGCGAGATGCCACGAGCCGGCAGCGGGTCGAGCACGACCGCCCCGACGATCCGTTCGGCGCCCGAGGTCCGCCGGAGCACGACCCGATCGCCCGTCGCGACCGCGATCGGCGCCGCGACACGGACGATCGCCACGCTCGTCCCGTCGGGCAGGTCGATCGCGTCGCGGCCACTCCGTCCCACGGTCGCATCGGCGGCCGCGGTACCGAGATGGATGCGCGCCCGACCGCGGTCGGGCAGGGCTGCGGCGAGCCGCACCAGCAACCGGTCGCTCGCGACCACCGACACGTCGTCGGTCAGGACGACGCCGCGGTGGAGGTCCGCAGCCTCGACACCGGCGAGGTTGAGCGCGGTGCGGCCAGGTCCCGCCGCCTCGACGGTCGCGTTGTGGACCTGGATCTCACGGACGCGGACGGGCCGGTCGCCCGGCACGAGACGCAGGGTGGCGCCACGGGCCAGCGATCCGCCCCGCAGCGTGCCGGTCACGACGACCCCGCGACCCTTGACCCCGAACACCCGGTCGATCGCGAGGCGTGCACCAGCGGCCGCCGGGGCCGCCGCGGACGCCGGGGCCGCCGAGGCCGCCGAGGCCGCCGCCGCCATCGGACCCGCGGCCCGCACAGCGGCCCGCTCGCCGAGGTCCGCGAGTGCGGCTCGCAGCGCATCGAGCCCCTCGCCACTGACCGACGAGACCGCCACGACCCGCGACCCGGCCAGGGACGTCCCGTCGAGCAGCCGACCGACCGCGCCGACGACCTCCGCCGTCCGCTCCGGACCAGCGACATCAGTCTTGGTCACGACCGCGACGCCGTCGCCGATCCCGAGCGCGTCGAGCAGCGCGAGGTGCTCGATGGTCTGGGCGCGCGGTCCGTCGTCGGCGGCGACGACCAGCAGCGCGGCATCGATCTCGCCGGCGCCGACGAGCATGTTGCCGACGAGCCGGTCGTGGCCCGGGACGTCGACGAAGTCGAGGGTCTCGCCGCTCGGGAGCGTCAGGTGGGCGTACCCGACATCGATGGTCATCCCTCGCCGCCGCTCCTCGGGCAGCCGGTCGGCGTCGATGCCGGTCAGCGCGCGCAGCAACGTGGTCTTGCCGTGGTCGATGTGCCCGGCCGTGCCGATGACGACGGTCATCCCCCGCTCGCCGCCCCGCGCTCGCGCGGTGTCAGCGCCCGTGCCAGCGCCGCGCCGAGGTCCGCGTCGTCGGCCGGATCGATCGTGCGAAGGTCGAGCAGCACGGCGCCGTCCTGGACCCGCGCCACGACGGCCGGATCACCTGTCCGCAACCGGCGGGCGAGCGCATCGGGACCGCGGCCGATGACGACCAGGCCGGCCGACTCGAGCGTCTGACCGGGCAACGACCCGCCCCCGATCGCCGACTCCATCTCCGTGACCGAGACCCGCGCGCGCGCGGCCGGCGGCAGCCCTCCGACCACCGCGTCGGCGCGTCTGCCGAGCGTCTCGGGTGTCGCCGCGATCATCCGCCAGACGGGGATGTCGGTCGTCGCGCGTCCCGCCCGATACAGCCCCAGGGTCGCCGCCAGCGCGGCGAGCGTCACCTTCTCGGGTCGGACCGCGCGGGCGAACGGGTCCCTCCGGATCCGGGCGATCAGGTCGGCCCGACCGACGATGATCCCGGCCTGTGGTCCACCGACCAGCTTGTCGCCGCTGAACGTGACCAGGTCGGCGCCGGCCGCCAGCCGTTCGGCGGGGGTCGGCTCGTGGGCCAGCCCGAACGCCGCGGTCTCGAGCAGGGCACCGCTCCCGAGGTCGTCGATGACGATCGCGCCGTGCGCGTGGGCAAGCCGTGCCAGCTCGATCGCGTCGGGTACCTCGACGAAGCCGGTCTGCGCGAAGTTCGACGGATGGACGCGCAGGACGGCCGTGGCTCGGCCGTCGCCGAGAGGCGCCTCGAAGTCGGCGGCCCTCGTCCGGTTGGTGGTGCCGACCTCGACGAGCCGGGCGCCGGTCCGCCGGACGATCTCGGGGATGCGCACCCCACCGCCGATCTCGACCAGCTCGCCACGCGACACCGCCACGCTGTTCCTGCCGGCCAGACCGACCGCCAGCGCGACCGCGGCGGCGTTGTTGACCGTGACGAGAGCGTCCTCTGCCCCGGTCAGCGCGATCAGGTGCTCCTCCGCGGCACGGAAGCGCGGTCCGCGCCGCCCCGTCTTCAGCTCGAGCTCCAGGAGGGAGTAGCCGGCGGCGGCGCGCATCGACGCCTCGAGCGCGACGCGCGCCCACGGGGCGCGCCCGAGGTTCGTGTGCAGGATGACGCCCGTGGCGTTGAGGATCTGCGTCAGACCGCTCCCCGCCGGGTCGGCGAAGGCCGCAAGACGGTCACGGACCGACGCCGCCAGCAGGTCGAGCGCGGCCGGTGCGCCGCCGTTCGCCAGCCGAGACCGCTCGTCGGCGATGACCTCGCGCGCCACGACGGCGACGGCGTCCGGCGCGACGTCGTCGGCCAGACCCGGGCGCACGGCGGCAAGCAGCCGCTCGACGCTCGGGGGTCGCGGGCGTTCGGACAAGACGGGCCCTCCAGTGGCGGGAACGCGTGGGAGTCGAACCCACCGCGCCGCGCCGAGCGCCGCGCCACTGGTTTTGAAGACCAGGGGACCCACCGGGACCCGACCGCTCCCGGCGCGATGGTAGCCCTATCATCGTGCTCATGACCGTGATCGAGACGGACCCCATCCGCCTCACCGAGCTGACCGACTGCGGTGGCTGCGCCGCGAAGCTCGGAGCCGACCTGCTGGCCGAGGCGCTCGCCGGGCTTGGCGCGGAGGCCGCGGCCGCGCCCGACGGGGCGCTCATCGCCGGCCTCGACCCGCCCGATGACGCCGCGGTCTACCGGGTCGGCGACGACCTCGCGATCATCGGGACGCTCGACTTCTTCCCGCCTCTGGTGGACGACCCGCGGACGTTCGGCGAGATCGCGGCCGCGAATGCCCTGTCGGACGTGTTCGCGATGGGCGGTCGGGTCCTGTTCGCGCTGTCGATCGCGGCGTTCCCCGAAGAGCTGCCGCGCGACGTGATGACCGAGATCTTCGCGGGGGCCTCGACCAAGGTTCGCGAGGCGGGGGGCACGCTCGCCGGCGGCCACACGATCCGGGACCCCGAGCCCAAGTACGGGCTGGCGGTCATCGGCGCCGCGCACCCCGACCGACTCCTGCGCAAGGGCGGGGCGCGACCGGGCGACCGGCTCGTGCTGACCAAGCCGCTCGGGACCGGCATCCTCGTCTCGGGGTCGCGCCAAGGGAAGACGAGCGACGCGGACCTGGCGGCCGCCGTCGACGGCATGCGCCGCCTCAATCGGGCTGCCGCTGATGCGCTGGTCGCCACCGGGGTGGCGGCTGCGACCGATGTCACGGGGTTCGGTCTGCTGGGGCATGGCCTGGAGATGGCCCTCGGCTCGGGCACGCGCTTCGTCTTCGACGCCGAAGCACTTCCCGTGCTGGCAGGCGCCCGCGAGCTGGCGGCCGCGGGTGTCGAGACCGGCGGTGCCGCCCACAACCGGCGCTACGTTGCCCCGGCGCTCAAGGTCGGCGCCGGCGTGCCAGCCGCACTCATCACCATCGCCCATGATCCCCAGACCTCAGGCGGTCTCCTGGCCGCCGTTCCGCCGGACCAAGTCGGCGCCGTGGAGTCCGCCTTCGACGCGGCCGGCGTCGAGCACTGGTGGATCGGCAGCGTGGCCGCCGGGAACCCGGGGGTCAGCCTCGTCTGACCGCCGCACGGCCCGACGGGTCACCCTCAGCCGCGCGACAATGGATGGCCGCGAGACCGTCGTCGCGTCAGGACCGCCGAGGAGGGGGCAGCATGCGTCGTTTCATCGTCGAGGTCGTGATCGACACGGTCCTCCTCGCGGTCATCGTGCTGTTCTTCGGCGTCATCTCGGTCGCCCAGCCGTTCCCGTTCGGGCCGACGAGCGCACCGATCGTGACGCTCCGTGGCGCCGGGCCGATCGGCTTCGCGACGTGGGCCGCGGTCCTCGTCCTGGTCAACCGATTCGCCCGTCCGGTCCTGGTCGCCCTGTTCGGTCGGCTGCTGTTCACGACGCTCGGCCTGTTCGTCGTGATCATCAATGCCATCGCGATCTGGATCACCTCGATCATCGCGCCGATCAAGATCGGCATCGTCGCGGACCCGGTGATCCTGTGGATCATCGTCGGCGCGGCGCTCTACACCGCCCTCTCGACCGTGCTCGAGGCCCTGCTCGGCTTGAACCGGCCGGACCTCACCGCCGACCGGAGCCGCGGGATCTGGGGCTTCCTCGAGCGCCTGCCCACGCCGCGCCGCAACGCGATCATCGAGAACCTCCGCCTCCAGCAGGTCTACAACGCCATCTACACGACCAGCCTCGATATCGCCCTCGCCGACACCCCGGTCGGCGACGTTCGACGGTGGTTCGCGCGACGGGTGCTCGGCGAGTCGGGTGGCATCACCGACGAGACCGCACCGGCCCGCATCCGGCAGATGCTCCAGCAGCTCGGCCCGACCTACGTGAAGATCGGCCAGATGATGGCCAGCCGCAGCGACATCCTGCCGCCCGAATGGGTCGACGAGCTGTCCAAGCTCCAGAGCGATGCGGAACCGTTCGCCTACGAGGACGTGGTCGCGACCATCACCAAGGAGCTGGGCAAGCCGCCGGAGGAGCTGTACAAGACCTTCGACCCGATCCCCTTCGCCGCCGCGTCCACCGCACAGGTCCATGAGGCACGGCTGATGGACGGCACGCTTGTCGCGGTCAAGGTGCAGCGGCCGCGGATCGTGGCCAAGACGCAGGCCGACCTGGGCGTGATGCAGCAGCTCGCCGGCGTCGCCGAGCAGCGGCTCGCCATCGCCCGCAAGATCGGCCTGCAGGGGATCGTCCGCGAGTTCGCCCAGGGCGTCCTCAAGGAGCTCGACTACCGCAACGAGACCTATTACGCCAAGCGCCTCGCGGACGGGATGCGGCGGTTCCCGCAGATCCACGTGCCGATCGTCTACGACGACCTGTCCGGGCAGCGGGTCAAGACCGAGGAGTTCATCCACGGCATCAAGATCTCCAAGGCCGACGAGATCCGGGCGGCCGGCTTCGACACGACCGAGCTCGGCACCGTCTTCATCCGGTCGATCATCAAGCAGGTCCTGATCGACGGCTTCTTCCACGGCGACCCGCATCCCGGCAACGTCTTCGTGGTGCCGGAGACCGGCCAGATCGTGTTCCTCGACCTTGGCCTCGTGGGTCAGCTCACGTCGCAGCAGCGGGTCGACCTGCTCGGGCTGATCTACGCCATCAAGGAAGTCGACATCCCGAGCATCGGCGACGGTCTGCTCGCGCTCGGCAAGCCGACCCGCGGCTTCGACGAGGCGGGCTTCCGCGCCGACATCGACCGGCTGGCCCGCCAATACCTCGTCTACGGCAAGGCCAGCTCGCTCGGCGACGCGCTCGGAGCCTTCCTCGGCGCCGTCTTCAACAACGGACTCCAGCTCGACAGCCAGCTGACGCTGGCGATGAAGGCGGTCATCCAGGCCGAGGAGACCGCGCGAGCCCTGTCGTTCGATATCGACCTCGGCGACGCGGCCGTCACGGAGGCCCGGGCGGCCCTGCTCGAGTCGTTCACCCCGGACCGGATCCAGAAGCAGGTCCAGGGCAGCGCGGTCCGGATCGGCAAGGAGCTCGCTCGGCGGCTCCCATCACTCGAGAGCGCGACGCTCAGCTGGCTCGACCAGTACAACAAGGGCAAGTTCGTGGTCGAGGTGGACACCAAGGGCCTCGAGAAGTCGATCTCGAGCGTCAGCGACATCGGACGCCAGGCGACGGTCGGGGTGATCGTGGTGGGGCAGCTCATCGGGACGGCGATCGTGATGGCGATCCTGCTCCAGCCATCGCTCACCCAGTTCCAGGGCTTCGCCTATCTGGCGATGATCGCCTTCGGCGTCACCCTGATCGTGAGCTTCATCGTCCTGTTCCGCGTGTTCCTCGCCCCCGCCACACGCGACGACGACCGCTAGGACGGCCCGTCACGTTCCGGGCGCGAGGCGGTCGGGGCGCAGCAGGCGCACGTTCCCGCGGCGCTGCCGACCACGGCATCCGCCGCCTCGCAGCACGGGCCGACGAGGACGGCGAGGGAGCGGCGCGGCCGGTCCAGGTGTCCCTGCAGCCCGGCCAGTCGGGCGTCGAGCTCCTGGAGGCCGGCGATCCGTCGGGCGATCTCCGCGCGACGCTCGACGATCAGGCGCGGCAGCTCGGCGGTCGAGTCGGCGCAGTGGCCCGAATGGCACCAACCCGCGATCCGGGCGGCGTCCTCGAGCGGGACGTCGAGCCGTCGCAGGTCGATGAGCAGGCGCAGGTGCTCGACGTCGGCGTCGCCGTACTCGCGGTAGGCATTGTCACGTCGGGTGGCGCGCGGAAGCCAGCCCGAGCGCTCATAGAAGCGGACCGTATCGGTCGAGACGCCGACCTCCTCGGCGAGTTGGCCGATCCTCATGCGGGCAGCAAACCTTGGTATGACTCGAATGTCAACCGGCCGAAGCGGCCTCGACGTTGCACGATCGTCGCGTCGGTCACGCCCATCCATTCCGGATGACGACGGATGTCGGCGGCGTACGCCCACACGTCGTCGGCCGGCCGTTCGATCGTCTGCTCCGTCTCGAACCTGATCATGCCCGAGCCTCCTGCCCTTCCACGACCGGCAGCGCGCCGGCGACGACAGTTGCGAGGCGCGCGTATGCCGCCTCCTTCTCGACGCGCATCTGCTCGATGGCGCCTGCTTCCGCCGCTGAACCCTCCGGCACGGCCCAACGGAGCCGCACCCGCGTCGCGCCATCCACGCCGTCGAGATCGGCGGTCGCGGTGACCGGGCCGAGGCCCGGCACCACCAGCCGCCACGCGACGCGGTCGAATGGCTGCCAGTCGACGATCTCCTCGAGCGTCGCCAGCCTTCCGGTGATGCACTGCGATGTGGTGCCGATGCCCCGGCGGCCACCGGCAGACGTCTCCTCGATGCGGATCGGCCCCTCCCACAGTGTTCGCAGAGCGGGCGACGTCAGGTGCGCCCAGACGACCGACGGCTCGGCAGCGAGCGTCGCCTGGAGGTCGAATGCCAGGTCTGCCTCGGCGATGTCGAGACGTCGCTCGGCGCTCTCGGCCTGCCAGCGGGCTTCGAGATCGAGGGTGAACGTCCGGACGGGTCCGAGGTGCTCGATCGACTCCTCGCCGGGCCGGAGCTCGAGCGCGGCTGGATCGAGGCCGAGGGCCTCGGTCGCGGCTGCCGTGAACAGGGCGAAACCGTTCCCCGTCGACGCGGCGGCGAAGCTCCCCTTCAGCAGCCGATGGACCAGGATCACATCCGGACCGGCGAGCTCATCGCGACCGGCGATCGAGCCCCTCACGAAGGCGCCGTGGTGGACGAAGATCTTCAGGTCGAGCGCCGGAGCGAGCCGGCACGAGTTGCAGTCGCACGACGTTGCGCCCTCGATGCTTCGCAGTCGGCGGCGGAAGGCGAGGTAAGCCGCCTCGATCGCGTCGAGCAGGAGCGAACCGTCCGCCCGCCCGTCCTCGACGAAGGCGAAGACGGCATCGCCCTCGAACTTGGCCACCCGGAACGGCGGTTCGAGCCGGCCGACGATGGTCTCGAGCAGGTCACCCGCGATCGCCGGAGCGTGCTCGATCTCGCTCTGCGCCAGGTATGCCGTGTAGCCGCTGAGATCGGCGATGACCAGGAAGCCCGTCTGACGTGTCGCTGCCATGGAGCGACCCTAGACCTTGGAGTCGCTCCAATGTCAAGTACCGGCCCGCGCGTCATCGGTACGTCGCGTGGGAAACGACGCATCGGGTCGTCGCGGCCTCGCAAGCCCAAAGGGTCCGGTCCCCGCGACCGGATCGTCGTCTGCGACGCGACGCGACGCGCAGGACGGCGCCGGTCACGCGCCCGATCCTGACAGATGCACCTCACACGAGCACACGCCAGGGGACGGGGCGAGGCCAGGAGGGTCGCCACGCTCGGCCATCCTTCCGAGCCGTTCGATCCGTGACAGACGTGTCGCGAGACGTGCATCTGACAGACAACGCCCGGCGAACGCCCGCCTGGTGTGCATCTGGCAGAAACCGACCGCGGCATCGCAGACCGATGCTTCGCAACCACCTGGACATTGCAACCACCCGGCCAACGTGCAGAAGTGCGTCGTCGCGAGTCCGCCGTTGCCTCAGGGGCGACGAAACGTACCGGACCGTCTCGCCACGGGCAGAGGGTCGCCTCGCAGGCGACGAAACGGCCGGCGGCCGCCGCAACGGCCTGCAGCCGCGTCCGTGGCGGGCCGTTCGTCGCCTGGCACACGACGAAGCGGTGAGCGGCCGCCGCATGAGCGGCCGCCGGCGGTGAGCGGCCGCCGCAACGGTCGATGCGGCCGATCCGTTGCCCGTGAGACGACGGGCGACCCCGAAGCCCCGCAGCCCCGGGCCGGCCGCCGAGAAGGCCGACACGCGACGCGACCGCGCTACACTCCCCACGTCGTCGAAACCGCAGGAGGCCACACGTGGCGAAGCCCTACGTGAGACTGACCCAGCCCCTCGTCCGCGACACGAAGGGTGGCGAGCTCCGACCGGCCAGCTGGGAGGAGGCCCTCGCCAAGACCGTCGCCGGGTTCCAGGCCGCGAAGGCGGCTCATGGCCCGACGACATTCGGCACCTTCAGCTGCTCGAAGGCGACCAACGAGGTCAACTTCGCGGCACAGAAGTTCAGCCGGGCGGTCCTGGGCAGCAACAACATCGACAGCTGCAACCGGACGTGACACGCCCCTAGCGTCGCCGGTCTGGCGACAGTGTTCGGTGCCGGGGGCGGCACATCCTCATATCGCGAGGTCGAGGACACGGACTTCATCGTCCTGTGGGGCAGCAACGCCCGCGAGACGCATCCGATCTTCTTCCACCACCTGCTCAAGGGCGTCCGCCGTGGAGCACGTCTGTTCGCCGTCGACCCGCGGCGGACGAGCAGCGCCGAATGGGCCGACACCTGGCTCGGTCTGGACGTCGGGAGCGATATCGCCCTGGCCAACGCGGTCGGCCGCGAGATCATCGCGGCCGGGCTCGAGAACCGCGCGTTCATCGAGCGCGCGACGAGTGGCTTCGAGGCCTACAAGGCCAAGGTCGAGCCGTACACCCTCGACTACGCCGAACGCGAGACAGGCGTCCCGGCCGACGCCATCCGCGAGCTCGCCCACGGCTTCGCCACGGCACCTCGGGCGATGATCTGCTGGACGCTCGGCATCACCGAGCACCACAACGCGGTCGACAACGTGCTGGCGCTGATCTCGCTGGTCCTGCTGTGCGGTCATGTCGGCCGCTACGGCAGCGGCGTCAACCCGTTGCGTGGCCAGAACAACGTCCAGGGCGGCGGCGACATGGGCGCCCTCCCCGACCGGCTACCGGGCTTCCAGCACGTCGAGAACGACGACCTGCGCACCACGTTCGACACGGCGTGGGGGGTCGCCGTCCCACCCAAGCGC
>DASYSM010000009.1:0-5276 GCA_036003325.1 Candidatus Limnocylindrales bacterium | reverse complement strand
CCGAACGGCGCCATCTGGGTCGTGTCGCGCAAGGGCAAGACCAGGACTCTCCGGGACGTCGAGGTCATCGAAGCCGGCAAGGACGCCAGGCTCGTCGACAACAAGGTCTGCTCGTTCTCCGCGACGCACACCGCGATCAGGCTCGTCATCCCGGTCGCCCGCCGACCCTGACGCGGGCGGCGCTGCTGGTGCGGGTGGCGATCACCCGAGTCCCTGCGGTGGCCCGAACGGTCGCCGCGGTGACCCGGCGGTCGCGGTGAGCCGAGTCGCCCCGCGGTGACCCGCGGTCGCGGAGGCCCGAGTCGCCCGCGGTGACCCGCGGTCGCGGAGGCCCGAGTCGCCCGCGGTGACCCGCGGTCACCGAATTCGGCGGATAGGCGGCCGTTGAGGCCGAACCGCGAATGGGTGGTGACCCGCGGTCACCAATTTCGGCACATGCGCCGCTCTTGGGGCCCGAACCGTGGCCAACGGTGACCCCCGGTCACCGAATTCGGCACGCGCACACCTGCCCGACCCCGAATGGCCGCCGGTTGGTGACCCGCGGTCACCGCGACGACCGCTCACGGACGGCAGCCACGGCGAGACTTCGGAATCGGTGACCGCCGGTCAACAACACCCCGACTCGACGGCGTGGTCTGACCGGAACTGCGGGAATCGGTGACCGCGGGTCAACAACACCCCGCCACCCCGCCACCACCCGCCACCCCCACCCCCCGGCACCCCCCGGCACCCGCCCCCACGGCAACCCGCCCGGCCCACGCCCCCGGCGGCCGACCCGCGGCTGTACCATCGACCGATGGGATCCGACGTCCTGATCGTCCTGGTCATCGTCCTCGTGGCCGTGCTCGTGGTGCGCGGGCCCAAGACGCTCCCGAAATGGGGCGCGACCCTCGGCCGCGGGGTCCGCGAGGCGAAGACAGAGGCCGCCAAGGCACAGGCCGAGATCCAGGCACGGACCAGCAGCGCCCCCGAGCCGACCGAGCCGACGAGCACCGGCGACGACCGGTCCGCCTGATCCGATCCTGACGATCCAGCCGCCCGGCCACCCCGCCCCATCCCGACCCGTCCCCGGATGACCCCCGACGAGCTCGACGCGCTGACCCGCCGGCCCGCACCGGGTCTCCACCGCACCACGATCCTGGTCGACGGTGCCACGGTCGAGACTCTCGAGGACCTCCCGCCGCTCCGCGATCGACTCCTGTTCGTCGGGCTCAATCCGTCGCCGGTCAGCGTCACGGCGGGCCACTACCACCAGGGCCAGCTCGGGCGCACGTTCCTGCGCCGACTGATGACCGCGGGCGTCATCCCGGCCGGGACGCCGGTCGAGACCGCCGACGACGCCCTGATGGCCGCCGGGCACGGCATCACCGACCTGCTCAAGGTCCCGACCGCGCGCGACGTCGCGACCGACGCGGAGCTGACCGCCGGGGTCGGCCCCTTGTGGCAGAAGATCGCCATCTGGCGGCCGGCCGCCATCGTCTTCGTCTACAAGCGCGTGGCGACCATCTGCGCCGGCCGGCCGCTCGCCGAATCCTGGGGCCACCTGCCGGGCGTCGCCCTCGCCGGACGTCCGTGCGTGCTGATGCCGGGGCCGTACGCCCCCATCGAGCAGGTCGACGAGGGCCTCAACTTCGTGCGCAACCTGGTTGCGGCGCTCCCGACCGACCGGGCCTGAGCCGGACGGGCGAGCGACCTACTCGTCGTCCTCGTCCACGCCGTCCGCACCCGGCTCGGGGAGGGTCGGCAACCCGACGACGAACGCCGCCAGCAGCAGCACCAGCCCGAGGGCATAGAACACGATCGTGACGTAGCCATAGGCCGTGTCGAGCGTCTGGTCGGTGATCTCGAACAGCCCGCCGATGTTGACCATCAGGAGCGCCACGAGCACGGCCGTGCCGCCGAGCGTTGCCAGTCGCCAGCCGGCCGGCGGGTCCTCGCCGGCGGCGGTGCCGCCCGCAGCCGCCGCCGTGAGGTAGCCCCAGGCGACGATTCGCACGACGCCGAAGACGACGATCGAGGCGAGATAGAACGCGAGGCCCGCCGACATCGCCAGGCTGCCGAGGTCGATCCGGGCCACCGACACGATCCCGACGACGGTGCCGAAGATCGCGAGGACCGTCACGAACAGCAACGTCAGCGATCGAGTCCGGCCCTCGTACCGACGCGCCTGCGTGAGCCCGAGCGCCATGTAGGCCAGGCCGAACGCGAAGATCAGGCTCGTCACGTCATCGAAGAAGGCCGATGACCAGATGATCGGCAGCTCGGGGGTGGCCGGGGTGAGCCCCGCGAAGACCGGCTGCAGCGGCGTCGACGCGATCAGCAGGGCCTGACTGATGGCCACCAGGAACAGGCCGATGAGCAGGGTGCGGGCCCGCCACGTGGCATCACGATGCCGGGTCAGGAACACCGCCGGCATCAGGAAGACCGCCACCGACGGTACGACCTGGATGGCATAGGCGACGCGATCGGCGAGCCCGCTGTCCGGAGCGAAGCTGGCGTTGAGCACGTACCAGATGACGTCGGCGATGGCCAGCGCGAGGAACAGCCAGGCGAGCGGGTGGAGGCGGCCACGCCATCGCCCTGTCGGTCGATCCATCGAGGAAACCTCGGGGTCGGCGGGTGACGTTGTCAAACCGGATCCTCCATGGGCGGATGGCCGGCCAGACGACCAGCACGTGGTGCGATGAGCGCGACCCGCTCGAGAGACGCCGCCCAGGCCTGCCGATCGGCCGGACCGGGGATGGATCGAGCGCCACGGACCCCGTCGAGGTCACCGGTCAGCACGAACGCGTCGCCGGCATCATCGCTCCCCAGGAATGCCACGTGGTCGGGGCGGGGACCCGGCGTCCCGATGACGCGAAGCCCGACGTCGCCGGCAGCCAGCACCTCGCCGTCGGACACCTCGCGGACCGGATACGGCAACGGCCGGCCGCCGCCGGGGCCCGTCAGGACCTCGATCCCGAGGCCCTCGGCGAGCGCTTCGGCGCCCGCGGCATGATCGGGGTCCACGTTGGTCAGCGCGACCGCCGCGATCGTGCCGCCCCGGTCGGCCGCCAGCGTGACCGCCCGGTCCAGCCCGGGTCCCGTCGGGTCGCCCGGGTCCACCAGCACGAACCGGCGGCGACCGACCAGATAGGAGCACATCGGCTGCCCGGCGACACCACCACCGGCCGGCATCACGATCCGGGTCACGACCGGCCCGAGCTGCTCGTGCGTGACGGCGCCGAGCACGCCCGGCGCCAGGCGGGCCCGGATGTCGTCGATCGAATCGACGTGCTCGAGCTGCTGGAGCGTGCTGCTCGTCGGCAGCCACAGTGTCATCCGGCCGGCGGCCATCGCCTCGAGCGCTGCGCCCGGGCGCAGCCACGTGTGCGCGACGACCTCGCCGCCCTCGAACGATGCGCTCGCACCATCCGGGAGCGACGCCGCGAAGAAGCGGGTGTCGAACCGGCGCGGATAGGCGCGCGGGGTCACCCAGCGCGAGAGCGGGACGAGGAGGTCCGTCCGCACGCGGAGGTCGAGCGCATCGGCGACGGAGGCGAGCGTCGCCTCACCGCCGAGCAGCGCCGTTCGGGCCGCGGCGATCCGGTCTGCGCCCGCGTCGGTCTCCGCCAGGAGCACGCCTGCTTCCTCGAACAGCTCGCGGATGGCGGCGAGATGCGCCGCCAATGCCGCCGCCGGCTCAACATCGCCGCCAAGCGCGCCGGCGGCGTCCTCCGCCGAGATGACCGATCGCGCTGCGAGCCCCGGGTCGGCATCGGCCGGATCCACTCGGCCGCCCGGAAAGACGTGCGCGCCACCCGCGAACGCCATCGACGGGGGGCGGTGCGTGAGCAGGGCCTCCGGCCCATCAGGTCCGGCGCGCAGAAGGACGACCGTGGCCGCGGGGCGTGCCTCGACCGCCGGCTCGGTCATGGGGCCTCGAGCTGGGCGGTGAGCTCGGCCACGCCGGTGACCGGCAGGCGGCAGACGAAACCACGACAGACGTATGCCGACGGGCGTCCGTCGATCGCGATCCGGTCGGCCAGGAGCGGGACCGTGCTCGCCGCCGGATCCGCGGCCGCCGCCACGACCTGGTTGGGCCGGAACCCGCGCCGCACCTCGGCCAGCAAGGCTGCTGTCGCGGCGTCGTCGAGCCCACCCACGATCGCGACCTCGATGGCGGAGGACAGCGCGAGGTCCATCGCCGACAGCCACTGGGCGAACCCCGTCGCGTAGCGGACGACGAACGGCACGACCGTCCGCATCGCCTGCTCCGCCGCGTCGCGATACGTCCCGACACCCGTCCAGGCCGCCAGCCGCAGAAGGACGCGAGCCGCCATCGCGTTCCCCGACGGGACCGCGTTGTCCTGGACGTCCTTCGGCCGGGTCACCAGCTGCTCGGCGTCGTCCGCTGTGTCGAAGAACCCGCCGGCCGGATCGCCGAAATGCGCCAGCACCCGATCCATCAGGCCGCGCGCGGTGTCGAACCATCGCTCGTCGAAGGTCGCCTCGTACAGCGCCAGCAGCCCGTCGGCCAGGTGGGTGTAGTCCTCGAGTACGCCGTGACCCACGGACCGGCCGTCCTTCCACGATCGACCGAGCGAGCCATCGGGTGCCAGGAGCCCGCCGACGATCGCCGAGGCCGCCCGTTCAGCCGCCGCGCGATAGCGGCCGGCGGCGTCCGGATCCCCGGACGTGAAGGCGACGGCCGCATCCGCGAAGGCCCCGATCGCCAGCCCGTTCCAGGCGGCGAGCGCCTTGTCGTCGCGTGCCGGCTGCGGCCGTTCCGCGCGCCGCGCGAGCAGGAGCGAGCGTGCCTCGGCCAGCCGCGAGGCGACGTCGGGCACCGGGATCCCGAACCGACTGGCGAGGGCCTCATCGGGCACCACCCTGGACAGGATCGTCACGCCCTCCCAGTTGCCGTCGTCGGTCACCCCGTATGCCGCGGCGAACAGCGCAGCGCCCTCGCCCAGGACATCGCGGACCTCGGGAGCGCGCCAGGTGAACGTCAGCCCCTCGATCCCGTCGGTGTCGGCGTCCTGGCTGGCGGCGAACGCGCCGTCGTCGGTGGTCAGCTCGCGGATCATGTAGTCGAGCGTCCCGGTCGCGACCGCGCGATAGCGCGCGTCCCCGGTCAGTGCCCACGCATGCGCGTACGCCCGGGCGAGCTGGGCGTTGTCGTACAGCATCTGCTCGAAGTGCGGGACCAGCCAGACCGCGTCCGTCGAATAGCGATGGAAGCCACCGCCGAGCTGGTCGCGCAGGCCGCCGTCGGCCATCGCATCGAGCGAGCG
>DASYSM010000008.1:0-9460 GCA_036003325.1 Candidatus Limnocylindrales bacterium | reverse complement strand
ACGTGCCGATCTTCCGCGGCACGAACACCGCTGTGGCCCGATCGCGGCCCAGGGTGGGCGCCTCGCTCGCAGCGAACGCCCAGCCGATCGAGCGACCGTGTCACCTGGCACATGAGGCACGTCCGGCCCGCAATCGGCCGGATGGGAGGAACAGAATATGGATCCCGTGATCATCCTGGCGGTCGCCGTGGTGGCGGCCGTCGGCGGAGCCGTTGTCGGCGTCTTCGTCCGAAGCCTGTGGGCTTCCCAGACGATGAAGGCGGCGACGGCCGAGGCTCGCCGCATCGAGGCTGAGGCCCGGGCCCGCCAGAAGGAGCTCATCCTCGAGGCCAAGGACGAGAAGCTGCGCATGCAGCGAGAGGCCGAGGAGGAGGCCAGGGCGCGGCGGGCCGAGCTCGGCGGACTCGAGACCCGGCTCCTCCAGCGTGACGAGCAGCTCGACCAGCGCTCGGACATGCTCGAGCAGCGTGACCGCAAGCTCCTCGAGCGCGAGCGTGAGCTCGACAAGACGCGCGAGGACCTGGCCCGGGCGCACGGCGAGCAGGTGGCCGCCCTCGAACGCGTCGCCAACATGTCGGCCGAGGACGCCAAGCGGATCCTCATCGAGGCCGTCCGCGAGGAGGCCGAGCACGACGCGGTGAAGATCGCCCGCGCGATCGAACGCAGCGCCCGCGAGGATGCCCAGGACAAGGCCCGCGACATCGTCATCACCGCCATCCAGCGCGTGGCCGCGGACCACACCGCCGAGCACACGGTGTCGGTGGTCCACCTGCCGTCGGACGAGATGAAGGGCCGCATCATCGGCCGCGAGGGCCGCAACATCCGGGCGCTCGAGCAGGCCACCGGGATCGACCTGATCATCGACGACACGCCCGAGACCGTCATCCTGTCGGGCTTCGACCCGGTCCGCCGCGAGATCGCCCGGATGGCCATCACCAAGCTCATCGCCGATGGCCGCATCCACCCGGGCCGGATCGAAGAGGTCGTCGCCAAGGCGCGTGCCGAGGTCGACGTGATCATGCGCCAGGCAGGGGAGCAGGCCGCCTACGATGCCGGCGTCCCGGGCCTGCCGGCCGACATCATCAAGACGCTCGGGCGCCTCAAGTTCCGGACCAGCTACGGCCAGAACGTGCTCAACCACGTGGTCGAGACCAGCCACCTGGCCGCGGTCATCGCGGCCGAGATCGGTGCCGACGTCCAGGTCGCCAAGATGGGCGGTCTCCTCCACGACATCGGCAAGGCGGTCGACCACGAGGTGGAGGGCCCGCACGCCGCCATCGGCGCCTCGATCGCCCAGCGCCACAACCTGTCGCCCAAGGTCATCAACGCGATCGCGGCCCATCACCAGGAGGTCGAATACACCTGCCTGGAGGCGCCCGTGGTCCAGATCGCCGATGCCATCAGCGCCTCGCGGCCGGGCGCGCGCGGCGAATCGATGGACACCTACGTCAAGCGCCTCGAGGACCTGCAGGCGATCGCCGAGAGCTTCGGCGGGGTCGAGCGCTCGTTCGCCGTCCAGGCCGGTCGTGAGGTCCGCATCCTCGTCCGGCCCGAGGAGATCGACGACCTGACCGCCAGCCGGCTGGCCCGCGACATCGTCAAGAAGATCGAGGAGCAGCTGACCTACCCGGGCCAGATCAAGGTGACCGTCATCCGCGAGACGCGCGCCGTCGAGTACGCGAAGTAGGGGCAGCCGGGCGAGCGCCGCTCCGGGTCAGCCCTCCGGCCGCGCGCGCCGGGTCCGCGTCGCGTAGGTCAGCACGCCGACCGCGATGATCACGGCCCCGATCGCGATCCCGAAGCCGACGATCTCGAACCCGCCGGTCCACTCGATCGCCTGACCGAGGAAGGCCACCAGCAGGGCGACGATGATGACCTCGGTGAGGTTGTCCTTGAGGTCGTCGAGCGATTCGATCTTGAGCCACGACGGGAGCCCGACGTCGGGCTGGACGAACAGCTGGTACAGGCCCGCCGAGATCACGAACAGGACCGTCCCGATCAGGAAGATGTCGATGATCGCGACCGTGTTGGCGATCAGGCCCTTGGCCGCCGACGAGGACACGTCGCCCGCGCTCACGAGGTCGATGATCACTGCCGCCACGCGGAGGAGACCGAACACCTGGAGCGTCGCCGACGCGATGAACGTCCCCAGGACCGCCAGGATGATGAGGAACCGGCTGGTCCCCAGGATGTCGCGGATCATCGTCCGCGATGGTACCGGACCATCGAGAGCCCGCGTCGCCGTTACGATGCGGAGGTGAACACCGATCCCCATCGTGTTGCCGTCGGTCGGACGCGCCTGGGCAACCCGGCCAACGGCAACGCCCCGCGCCCGCACGGTGCGTGCCGCGTCCTGATGATCGGCGACATGATCGGCAAGCCCGGCCGGATCGCGGTCGAGGAGCTCCTGCCGGCCCTGCGCGACGAGCGTGGCATCGACTTCGTCACCGCCAACGGCGAGAACGTGGCGGGCGGGATGGGCCTCACGCCCGCGACCGCGGACACGATCCTCGCGGCCGGCGTGGACGTCATCACGTCGGGCAACCACATCTGGGACAAGCGCGAGATCTACGACTACCTCGAGGCGAGCGAGCGTGTCCTGCGGCCGCTCAACTACGGCTCGCACGAGGTCCCGGGCCGTGGCTGGGGCACCTACCAGGCCCTCGACGGGACCGATCTGGCGGTCATCAACCTCCAGGGCCGGACCTACATGCAGCAGATCGAGAACCCGTTCACCGATGCGGATCGCCTGCTCGACGAGTCATCCGAGCCGCTGCCGCCCGTCCGGCTGGTCGACTTCCACTGCGAGTTGACGTCCGAGAAGAACGCGCTCGGGCTCTACCTCGACGGCCGGGTCAGCGTCGTCGTCGGGACGCACACCCATGTCGTGACCGGGGACGAGCGGATCCTGCCCAACGGCACCGCCTACCAGACCGATCTCGGGATGACGGGGCCGGTCTGGAGCGTCATCGGGTTCGAGCCGCGGACGGTCATCCCGCGCTTCATCAACGCGCTGCCGACACGCTTCGAGGTCGGCCAGGGGACGGTCGTGTTCAACGCTCTCCAGGTCGACATCGACCCCGCGACCGGCCGAGCCCTGGCGATGGAGCGGATCCAGCGGCTCATCGAGGCGTGACGTGACGGTCCGGCCGCGTCGCCGCCGCCACGATCCGCTGGCGCCGACGGGATCGGGGCGCGTGGAGCCGCCCGGGCCCTCGACCATCGACCTCCATACCCATACGACCCGCTCGGACGGCGTCCTCGAACCCGCGGCCCTGATCCGCGCCGCCGCGGACGTCGGCGTGCGCCTGTTCGCGCTGACCGACCACGACACGCTCGCGGGCTATCGCGCGGTCGTCGACACCGAGGCGGTCCCCGCGGGTCTGACCCTCGTAGCCGGGGTCGAGATCAACGCGATCGTCACCCGTGACCTCGGCCTGTGGGAGGGCGAGCTCCACGTCCTCGGTTTCGGGATGGACGCCGCCGACGACGCGTTCGAGGAGGTCCTGGCCGCCCAGCGGGCGCGTCGGCGCGAGCGGTTCGTGCAGACGGTCGCGCTCCTGCGCGAGCTCGGGCTGTCGATCGACGCCCAGCTGGCCGCGATCACCGATTCGACCGACAGCGCGCTCGGCCGGCCGACCGTCGCCCGTGCGCTGATGGCGGCCGGGCATGCGCGCAGCGTCGAGGACGCCTTCAACCGGCTGCTGGGCTGGGGAAAGCCGGCCTACGTGCCGCGGACGGGGCTCGGTCCGATCGATGCGATCGACGCCATCCGGGCCGCCGACGGGTTGCCGGTCCTGGCCCATTTCGGCGAGGCTCCCGAGCGGGTGGACATCGTCCGCGAGCTGGCAGACGCCGGTCTCGGTGGGCTCGAGGTCTATTACCGCTCGTTCGATGTCGCGACCGTCGCAGGCGTCGGCGAGGTCGCGCGGACACTCGGCCTGGTGCCGACCGGCGGCAGCGACTACCACGGCGACACCGGGTCGTACGCCGAGGCCCACGCCGCGCTGTGGGTCCCGCCCGAGGTCGCCGCCGGGATCCCGGGCTCGGGTGTCGTAGTAGGCTCGCCGGCACAGCGATGACCGACCGATCGACCTCGACCCGCGCACTGCCCATGCTGGAGTTCGTCCCGGCGGCCCCGCCGGACGCCCCGCGCCGGCCGGCCGCGCCCGCTGACGACCGCCTGGCCGAGTACCTGCCGGAGACGCGCACGCTGCCGCGGTTCCATCTCTGGACGCTCGGCTGCCAGATGAACCGGAGCGATTCGGAGGAGATGGCCGGCCGTCTGCTGACCGCCGGCTGCGAGGAGGCCCCCTCGCTCGAGACCGCCGACCTGGTCGTCATCAACACCTGCGCGATCCGGGAGGGCGCCGAGCAGAAGGTCATCGGCCGGATGGGCCAGCTGGCGCGTCTGAAGGCGGTCAATCCCTCGATGCGCGTCGTGCTGACCGGCTGCTCCGTGCGCGAGCCGGATCGGGCCGGGTTGCGCCGGCGCTATCCCGCGGTCGACCTGTTCCTGCGCCCCGACGAGGAGCCCGAGCTGATCGATCGGCTGGGCCTGGCGTCGGCGCAGGCACCGATCGGGGCAGCGACGGTCGGTGCGACGACGACCGTGGGGCGGACCGTCGTCGGTGTCGCTGATCGCCTGGCCGCGACACGCGCCCGCGCGGTCAGCGAGGGGACCGTGGCGCGGGGCTCGACGATCGCAGCCTGGCTGCCGATCATCTACGGCTGCGACAAGACGTGCACCTACTGCATCGTCCCCTTCAGCCGCGGCCCCGAGCGAAGCCGCCCGTTCGACGACATCGTCGACGAGGCGCGTGCCCTCGCCACGGCCGGCTATCGCGAGGTCACCCTGCTCGGCCAGAACGTCAACTCGTATGGCCACGACCTCGAGCCCGAAGAGCGGTTCGCGCACGTCGACGCCGAGCGCTGGGCCGGCCGCCGGCTCGACGTCGCGGGTCGCCCGGACCTGGCCGAGCTCATCCGGGCGATCGACGCGTTGCGGACCGCCGACGGTCGCAGCGCCATCGGACGGCTGCGCTTCGTCACCTCGCACCCATGGGACCTGTCGGACCGGCTGATCGCGGCGCTGGCCGACTGCGCCTCGGTCTGCGAGCACCTCCACCTGCCGGTGCAATCGGGCTCGGACGCGGTCCTGCGCCGGATGGGCCGCCAGTACACGACCGAGCACTACCGCGAGCGGCTCGCCTCGATCCGTGCGGCGGTGCCGGACATCGCGGTCTCGACCGACATGATCGTCGGCTTCTGCGGCGAGACCGAGCCGCAGTTCGAGGAGACCCTCGCCCTCCTCGAGACCGTCCGGTACGACCAGGTGTTCGCCGCGGCGTACTCGCAGCGTCCCGGGACGCCCGCGACGAAGCTCGCCGACGACGTCCCGCCCGAGGTGAAGCGCCGCCGGCTCAACGAGCTGCTCGCGCTCCAGGAGGGGATCGGGCTCGAGCGCAACCAGGCCTGGGTCGGGCGCGAGGTGTCCGTGCTCGTCGACACTGTCAACCCGCCGCGAACGCACGATCACGACGATGCCACGGACGGCGACGCGACAGGGCAGGGGAGCCACCTGTCGGGCCGGACGCGTGGCAACAAGCTGGTCCACCTCGCCGGCGACGAGGCACTCGTCGGGCGCGAGGTCCTCGTCCGCATCGACCACGCCGGTCCGTACGCGCTCCGGGGCGGGCTCGTCGGAGCGTGACCCCAGCACCGCCGCTCGTGGTCGTCGCCGGCGCCACGGCGACCGGCAAGACCGAGCTCGCGATCGAGCTCGGCGAGAGGATCCGGGCGACCGGCCGGCCCGCGGCGATCATCTCGGCGGATTCGCGGCAGGTCTTCCGCGGCCTCGACATCGGGACGGCCAAGGCGACCAGCGCTGACCGCGCGAGGATCCCGCACCATGGCCTCGATCTGGTCGAGCCCGACGCTCCCTTCACCGTCGCCGACTTCGCCGCCCATGCACGCGCGGCACTGGCCGCGATCGCCGCGGACGACGGCGTGGCGATCCTGGCGGGCGGTACGGGCCTGTACCTTCGGGCCGTCGGGCGGGGCCTCGACACCGATGCCCTGCCCAGCGACGCGGCCATCCGCGCCGGGCTCGAGGCCGAGCTTCGGACCGATGGCCTGGAGCCGCTCGTCGAGCGCCTGCGCGCGCTCGCTCCGGCGACCGCCGGGCGCGTCGACACGCGCAATCCCCGCCGCGTCGTCCGGGCGCTCGAGATCGCCGAGATCGGCGGGGACGTGCCGCCGCCGCCGATGCGTGGCTACCCGGGTCCCATCGTCTGGCTTGGTCTCACGGTCGAGTCCGCGACCCATGCTGAACGCATCGCGACCCGGGCCCGCGGCCAGTTCGATGCCGGGCTCATCGATGAGGCGCGCGCGCTGCGCGAACGGTTCGACCCGGTCCTGCCGGCCTTCTCGGCGATCGGCTACCGGGAGGCGTGGGCGGTGCTCGACGGCGCCCTGACCCGGGAGGCCGCGATCGAGCTCGATGCGCGCCGCAACGTGGCCTTCGCCAAGCGCCAGCGGACCTGGTTCCGCGCCGAGCCCGACATCGCGTGGCTGGACGCCACGTCCGCCCTGCCGACGGGTGCGGCGTTCGACCGCGTCCGTCCCGTGCTCGAGCCGGTGGGACCCTCCCGGAAACGATGAAGCCGGCCCGCGTGATGCGGACCGGCTCCGGATCGGACTGAGCGACTCCGCGGCGGGGCCGCGAAGACCTCGGCGCTAGGCGCTCGGGTTGGCCGGCGGCGGCGGCGGAGCCGCAGGCGGCGCGGGCGGCGGCGGGGTCGTCCCCGGGCGCATGGCCTGGGCGGCAGCCATGTTCGCCGCCTGGGCCTTCTCGACCGCGGCACGCTGCTCCGGGGTCAGCATCGAGAGCTCGTGCTCCATGAACACGTCGCGCACGCCCGGATAGTTGAGGTACATGAAGATCGCGAAGGCCAACAGCCAGCCGATGAACTCGGATTCCATCGTCCCGGCGCCCGCGAGGAGCGCGAAGAAGCCGAAGATCACGGTGAAGATGCTGATGAAGATGCCGAACTGCCACGCGTAGGCGCGGACGTTCCAGAAGCCTTCGGCGACCCAGAACCAGATCGCGGCGAGCAGGATGGCCCAGATGGCCTGGCCCCACTGCGGATCGGGAAACGAGACTTCCTTGCCGACGAAGTTGAAGTTGGCGATGCCCAGGAAGACGAGCGTCCTCCAGACCTCATAGAGTCCGGCGAGCCCCGCGCCCAGCGCGAGGAGCGTGACGCCGATCGGTCGCTTCATACAGGTGCAGCCCTCCATCAGTTCCCACCCCCGATCGGGGGCAGTTCCGCTCCATACAGGATAGCGACACGCGGCAACTGATTGCGCGGTGTACGAGCGACGGTCGCGGCGGGCTCGACAGGACCGCCGGACCGGTCGCGGCGGGCTCCCGCCGGGCCCGCCGGACACGTCGCGCTATCCTTCGGCGGTGCCCAACGACCTGATCGATCTCGCGCCGCCCATCGAGAAGGCCTTCCTGGTCGCCGTCGATGTCGGCGCCGAGGACGGCTGGACGGCCGAGGATTCGCTCGCCGAGCTGGCCAACCTGGCCTCGACCGCGGGAGCCGATGTCGTCGGCGCCGAGTGGCAGAACCGTCGGCACGTCGATCCCAACTGGTACGTCGGCAAAGGCAAGGCCGAGGAGCTCGTCGCGGCCAAGCGCGAGACCGGCTTCGACCTTCTCGTCGCCGACGACGAGCTGTCACCGGCCCAGCAGCGCGCGCTCGAAGGCCTGCTCAACGTCAAGGTCATCGACCGCAGCCGGCTGATCCTCGACATCTTCGCGCTGCACGCGCAGACCCACGAGGGGCGGCTCCAGGTCGAGCTTGCCCAGCTCGAGTACCAGCTGCCGCGCCTGACCAAGCTGTGGACCCACCTGTCGCGGACGCAGGGCGGCATCGGCTCGCGCGGCCCGGGCGAGAGCCAGCTCGAGACGGACCGGCGGATCATCCGCACGCGGATCTCGAAGATGAAGGAACGCGTCGAGCAGGTCCGCCAGCAGCGCGAGACCGCGGCCCGTGGACGCGACCGCCGGCTGTGGCCGACCGTGGGCATCGTCGGCTATACGAACGCCGGCAAGTCGACCCTGCTCAACGCGCTGGTCGGCTCCGACGTCGCCCATGCCGAGGACAAGCTGTTCGCCACGCTCGACCCGACCAGCCGCCAGGTCAAGCTCGGCGACGGCCAGACCGCGATCGTGACCGACACCGTGGGCTTCATCCACAAGCTGCCGCACCAGCTTGTCGACGCCTTCCGCGCGACGCTCGAGGAGGTCAACCGCGCTGACGTGCTGGTCGAGGTCGTCGACGCGTCCGACGGCCATTTCGAGGAGCACCGGGCGACCGTCCAGACCGTGCTCGACGAATTGGGCGCCGGCGAGAAGCCTCGACTCCTCGCGTTCAACAAGGCGGACCTGCTCGATGCCGCCGCGCGCGACGGCTCGACGCCCGCGCCGGCCATCGCCGGCGCCGTGTTCGTGTCGGCGCTGACGGGCTACGGGATGGAGACGCTCCGCGCCGAGATCGCGGCGCTGCTGGCGTCGCTGTGGGTGGATGTCGATGTCTGCCTGCCGTACACCGCGGGCGAGCTCCTGGCGCGCGTGCGCGAGCGCGGCACGATCGAGCTCGACTACGGCGAGCGCGAGGTGCGCGTGACCGGGCGGGTGGCGCCGGCCCTGGCGGGTGAGCTGACGGCGGCCGCCGCGCGCTGGGCGGCAGCCACCGCGGACGCCACGGCGCCGGTCGGGGTGGACGCCGCGGAGCCGGCCGAGGTGGACGCCACGGCGCCGGCAGAGGTGGACGCCGCGGAGCCGGCAGAGGTGGAGGCCACGGCGCCCGCGGAGGCGCGCGTCGCCGGCGACCGATGAGCGTGCCGACGCGCGTCGCGGGCTGGGGCATCGCGGCCGACGGGTCCGAGGTCACCTGGACCGTCGCGGAAGGCCGGCGCGGACGTCGCTGGCGCGAGGTCATCAGCCGCGATCTCGTGGTCGTTCATGCGCTGCTGCTCGAGACCGCGCCCGACGGACGGTTCAGTCACCTCGAGCTCGCCCGGGCCGACGGCCTCTGGACATTCCATCCCGAGCCTGACGGGACGTTGCACGGCAACCACGTCGGCCGCGGCGAGGTCGACGTCCGCCACGTCACGGGCTGGCCGTTCGGGCCCGACGATGCGCTCCTCATCGAGGACTCGGCGATCAGCCTTGCCGCCATCGCCTGGGCGCGGACCGGGTCGGTGACGGTCGGCGGGGTCGTGGCGGTCGAGGCGGTGGTCATCGGCGGTGACGGTGCGCTCGAGCCGGTGCCCGCGCTCCGGGTCGAGCGCCTGACCGCGACCGGCTGGCGGGTCGGCGATGCCCCGGCGTTCGAGCTGGATCCGGCCGGTCTCCCGGTGCTCGACGGCGGGTCGACGCGTCCGCTCG
>DASYSM010000007.1:0-9221 GCA_036003325.1 Candidatus Limnocylindrales bacterium | reverse complement strand
CACCCGTTGCCGAACGGCCTGGATCAGAATCGCCAGGACATCAACGTCAACGGCACCAACACGCGTCTATCCATCAGCGGCGGGGACGTCGGATCGAACAGCAGCGTTTTCACGAATTCGGGTGGCCAAGTCGTCTTGGATCCCGGCTACTTCATCTTCCACTTTGACGACATCAACCCAGACCCCTGGAACAAAGTGCTCGGCCTCCCACAGGGGCGCCTGATTAGTCAGCTCATCCCTGATCCGAATTACTTGATTCCGCACACGGGCACTTTGCCCACGTACACGAAGATGAACGACGGGATCGACCCCGGCTGTTCATTGGCGACGCCCGCAGCCGTTCCGGCCGGCGCGGTGTGCTACAAGCCGGGTATCTACAGCGCGAAGTTCCGCGACAACAAGAATACGGACGTCAGCTACTTAGAGCCCGGCCGGTACTTCTTCAATGGCGGTCTTGACATCAGCGGGAGCCTCATCGGCGGCAACGTGACCGGTGGTCAAGGCGTGATCATCTGGGTCCCGAAGAATGCGTCAATCGCTCTCAATAATGCCCTGAAGATCTCGCTGAATTACGGGCCGGACACGTGCACCCAAGACTCGTGCCGATCCGGGCCTGCGTTGGACGAAGACCTCACGCCCCTTCGCACTCCGCAAGGGCTGAACCTCACGATCGAGGTAGAGAAAGACTCCTCCTGCTTCGTTGGGCTTACGCCCCTCGAGGCCTGCTCGGGTACATCAGTCCTTACGATGCCGGGGAATGGCAACTCGTTGATCGGTGGAGTCGTGTACGCACCATCCGACAAGATCGTCGTCTCGGGCAACAACTCGAATAGTGTGGGCACTGTTGGCCAGATCATAGGCTGGACGGTCACATATCAAGGCGGCGCCGAGCTCAATCAGGTGTACCCAGGGATCGAGGGGCCGGGGATCTTGCGTTTGGATGAGGCGTGTTCCGCCTTCAATTCGCCCTGTAACTGATCGTGGTTCCCTTATCGGGGCGATAATCCGGTTCGTCTGCGCATCAGTCCCAGTTCAACTGGTGGACACTCACAGCCAGAGGGTGATCTGGCGATTTCCAACCGCGTCGCCATCTAGCCACCATGTCCCGGCAGAGGCAGGAATCGGCGAGTTCGGCGTTGGCCGTGACAGGGCTAACCTTGGTGACCCCGCCAGGATGCTTCAAAGGTCGGATCTGATGCCCACCTGTCATGTCCTCGCCGGCGGCTCACGGCGAAACAGCTCGCTATTGCGCCGCAACTTCGCTGCCTTTCAGCTTCGCACGTACCGGGACGAGTGGGCTATTGCGCCGGCCTGTAAGCGATCCGAATATGTTGGCATGAAGCGAATCGCAGCCGCTCCGCTCTGGTTCCTGGTCGGTTGGTTTGTCGGATCGGTCGTATCCTGGACCCTAGGCCTCGGGCCGATCCTGGCCCCGGTCGCAGCGCTGGCCTTTGCGACCTTCGTCGTTGCGGATCCGCTGCGACTCATCTGGGATCGAAACGCGGTCGTTCGCACACGTTCGATCGCCAGGCTCAACGCCACGACGGACGCCCACCTCTCCTGACCTCGAATCTGGGGCCCGGCTACCGAAAGGTGGCCAGGCTCTTTGATTCATGGATCGCCAGCCTGACCAGCCGCCGGGTGGCCAGCGGGCACAACGGGCGATGTCCGCCCGGTACCATCGTGGACACGCCCTTTACTCGAGGACTGTCCACCTTTGACGAACCCGACCGGCTCTTCTCCGAGCGCCGCCCCGACGCCGATCCGCACCGCCGTTCGGGCCGCGGTCGGGCATGCCTGGGACCGCGCGGTCGCCGCCGGAACGTTGCCCGCGTGGCCCGACGGCGCCGCCCGGCCCGAGGTGGCGATCGAGCGCCCGGCCGATCCGGTGCATGGGGACTTCGCGAGCAACCTGGCGATGCGACTGGCCCGCCCATATCGGATGGCACCGCTGGCGATCGCACAGGCCATCGTGGCCGAGCTGACGGCCCAATCGGCCGAGTCCGCCGCGGCCGGGGTAGCCCCAGGATCGCCCATCGCGTCCGCCGAGGTCGCGGCGCCCGGGTTCGTCAACCTGCGACTCCGCGACGAGGCCCTGGAGACGACGATCGGCGCGATCCTCGCCGACCCCGTCCGGTGGGGGCACGTCGCCCCGGTCCGCCCGCGCTCGGTCAACGTCGAATTCGTGTCGGCCAACCCGACCGGACCACTCCACGTCGGGAACGCCCGCGGGGCGTTCATCGGTGACCTCCTGAGCAGGGTCCTCGAGGCCGGCGGCCAGACGGTGACGCGCGAGTACTACTTCAATGACTCGGGTGGCCAGATCCGGAACCTCGGGGCGTCGGTGGCGGCGATCCGGCGCGGCGAGCCGGTCCCGGACGACGGCTACAAGGCTGACTACGTCAACGACCTGGCGGCCACGCTCCCGGCCGACGTCTGGACGAGCGCCACGGCCGACGGCGCCGACACCGACGGGCTGATCGGTCGCTGGGCCGCCGGCCGGGTGCGCGACGGGATCGAGGCAAGCCTCGCCGGTCTCGGGGTCCGCTTCGATGTCTGGACGAGCGAGGCGCGGCTCCACGACGAGGGCTGGGTCGAGCGCGCCGTCGACCGCCTGCGCGAGCGCGGCCACGTCTACGAGCAGGACGGCGCGGTCTGGTTCCGTTCGACCGCGTTCGGCGACGACAAGGACCGGGTCATCTTCCGATCCAACGGCGAACCGACCTATTTCGCGGCCGACATCGGCTACGTGACCGAGAAGTTCAGCCGCGGCTTCGACCACCTCATCTATGTCTGGGGTGCGGACCATCACGGGACGGTCGCCCGGGTGCGCAACGCTGCCGAGGCGATGGGCTACGACCGCGAGGCGGTCCAGATCCTGCTCTACTCCTGGGTCCGGTTCGTGCGTGACGGCCAGGAGGTCTCGATGAGCAAGCGGGCCGGCGAGTTCATCACCCTCGACGAGTTGCTGGCCGAGGTCGGGGTCGACGCAGCGCGTTGGTTCTTCGCCTCACGTGCCGCGACGACCGAGATCGACTTCGACATCGAGCTGGCCAAGCGCCAGTCGAGCGACAACCCGGTCTACTACGTCCAGTACGCCCACGCCCGGATCGCCTCGATCCTGCGCAAGGCCGCCGGGGCGGGGCTGGCGCCCGGGGCCGGGGTCGAGGGCGCCCTCGCGGGTGCGCCCGAGGCCGCGCTCGCGCGGGCGATCGTGCGCTTCCCCGAGGTCGTCGAGGACGCCGTGGCGGCCGAGGAGACCCACGGCCTCACGGCCTACGCCACCGATCTGGCGACCACGTTCCACGGGTTCTATCGCGATGCCCGCGTCGTGGACGTCGACGAGCCGGAGCGGTCGGCCGCCCGGCTCGCGCTGGCGGAGGCCACGCGCATAACGCTCGCGAACGCGCTCGGACTGCTTGGGATCTCGGCGCCGGAATCGATGTAGCAGACGGGCCTTTGGCCCTCACGCCGGCTCGCCCCGGCCGGGCGTCGGCGACCTTCGCGCCGTGGGTCCGCGCCCCCGCCGGCGGCCTCCGGCCATCGCCGCACCCCGGGAGGGTCCTCGCGCCGGGTTTCTGCCACATACCCTCCCGGAGACTGCTAGGCAGGGATCGAGCGCGATCGTGACCCGAAGCGTCCCGGATCCACGCTCGATCGCACGGCATCCAGCCGTTCTGTAGCCGTCGATCGGGCCGGAAACGGGACTACCAGTCCCCCCGAGGGTATCTGTCACAGACAGGCCCTCGTTCTTGCCAGATAGCTTCCCGGAGACTGGTATGGACGGAGCACGGCCGCCCCGGACCAGACCCAGCGCCGTGGCGCCCGAGCCGACCCGGGCGCCGCGGCGTACCCGAGCGCACCCGGCCGGGTCCGAGTCTCAGCCGCCCAGACCCAGGGCGTTCGCCACGTGGCCCAGGACCGCGGGATCGCTTGCGACCACCACCCAGCGTGTCTTGCCGCCGGCACCGGGCAGGACCTGGGCCGAGCCGCCGGCCTTCTCGAGGGCGGTCTTGGCGGCCGCCTCGAACTCGACGGCGTCGGCGTCGGTGTCCCAGACCGTCTGGATCGCCACGCCCCAGGCGTCGTTCGGTCCATCCATGACCGCCAGCCGGTCGCCGCCCCAGCCTGCTGCCGCCTTCGTGGCGTCGGCGTTGGCGACACCCGCGCCACGGAGCCAGATGCCGAGCTGCAGCTCCCCGAACGTGTCCTGCAGCGGCACGCTCCAGCCGTCGCCGAGCCGGCTCGCGAGGTCGGACGGCATCGTCACCGCGACCGGCGCCTCGCCCGAGGTGTACTTCTCGGGATGGAGGATCTGCTCGGTCGAGCGGGGCATCTTGCTGAAGTAGGCGTTCACCGCCGGCCAGCCGCCGTTGCTCTGGACGTTGGTCACGTACGCGAAGCCGGTCGTGTACGGGAACTGGAGCGTCTGGCTGAGGATCGGCGGGGTCCTGGCCATGACCGCCTGGGCGACCGGGTCGTTGCCGGCAGCCAGCAAGGCACCCAGATCGGCCGGCGTCAGGTTGGCGGCCGCCCATTGCGTCATCAGCAGTGTGGCGTCGCCCTCGTAGATCGCCTGGCGCGCCAGCAGCTCATCGCTCTGGTCGTGGACGTCGTGGAAGTCCTTGAAGATCGTCGAGTTCTGGTCCTGGAGCGCATGGTCGAACTCGTGGGAGAAGTAGAACCGTTCGGTCGGGCCAGGCTCGCCGGTCTTCGACACGACGTAGAGCTTGCCCTCGTCGTCGCGATAGAAGGCCGCGACCCCGCTGCTCAGCAGGTCGAGACTGAGCGTGCGCAGGCTCGAATCGGCAGGGATCAGCCCGAGCGCCTTGTACAGCCGTTCGTTCGCGGCGAGGGAGGCCGGCGGCGTCTCCTGGTCGAACTCGGTCGTCAGGATCGTCCGCAGCTCGTCCGCGGTGATGAGCTGGCGGGCGACCGGGCGCGTGGCCTGGAGGCCTCGGATGGCCTGGACCTGCGTTTCGACCGTGTCATACACGGCGTCGGCGGCGGCATCCGCGCCGGCCGACGGCGATCCGACGGGTGACCCGGCCGGAGCCGCGCTCGCGGGAGCGGTCGGGCTCGCGCTCGGTGCGGGGGTGGGTGCCGAGCTCGTGGCGGGTGTGGTCGAAGCGCAGGCGCTGCTGACGAGGGCGACCGCCACGGCGACGCTGAGCAGTGCCGGGATGCGGCGATGGAAGGCGGCGTTGGGATGTGACATGGGCCGGGATTGTCGCACGCGGATCGCGATCTGCCGTTTCGGCCGCCCCCGATATCGCTTTCTTAATCGGATGCCGCCTAGACCCTGAATCAGCGCGTCGTAGTGTCTG
This sequence comes from Candidatus Limnocylindrales bacterium, assembly GCA_036003325.1. Lineage (GTDB taxonomy): Bacteria > Chloroflexota > Limnocylindria > Limnocylindrales > CSP1-4 > SPCO01. The sequence goes on along the minus strand of DASYSM010000007.1, from coordinate 3,894 downwards.
GGTCGGACGAACCCGAAACGGTTCCATCCCTCCCTCCCTCGACCGGAGGCGCCGATTGGGCAGGCGCCTCCGGTCTTTCTGTGTCCGGCGAACGCGGACCATCGGGGGATCACGGGCACCCGACCAGTGGACTACCGTTCCACGGTAAAACCGCGCCTGGGAGGAACAGATGGGTTCGAAACCGCGTGAGGGTGGCAAGGCTGCCGCGGATGGACGTCATCGGGCCAAACGAGCCGACCGGCGCATGGCCAGGCGGCGAGCCGTCATCGAAGCGAAGCTGGCGCTGGCCGACAAGCTCATCGAGAAGCGGCGCACGCAGCTCTCCTCGGCATCGGCTCGACGGTCATCGATCGCCGCCAAGCTGGCGCGCCTGCTCGTGCCTGCCGACGAGACGAAGCCGTCGATGGCCTATTGCATCAGGGACCGGCGACAGGTCGAGATCGGTGGCGCGCACGCGGTGGTCCTGGCCAACGGCCGGCCGGCCATCGCCGGGCTCTGTCCCTCATGCGGATCGAAGGTGATGCGACTCGGCGCCGGCTGACCAGCGCATGTGACGCGGCGATCCCGGGTGCAGGCCGCTGTGTCAGAATCGAGCGATGGAAGTGACCTGGTATGGGCGCACCTGCGTGCGGCTTCGGGGGAAGGATGCGGTCGTCGTGAGCGACCCGTTCCAGTCCGTGGTCGGGCCGACCGGACGCGGGATCACCGGCGACATCGTGACGTTCAGCCACCCCGACGACCGGCCGTTGCCTCGCGGGAAGGGCAAGCCGTCGCGGGACGGGCACACGCTGCTGCCGTCGAGCCTCGACGATGCGTTCGTCCTCGACGGACCGGGCGAGTACGAGGTCCGCGAGGTCCTGGTCACCGGCGTGCGGACGTACCGGGACGACGCGCGAGGCGCCGAGACGGGCAAGCAGGTCGCATTCGTGCTCGAGGTCGACGGCGTCCACACCATCCATCTCGGCGACATCGGCCATCTGCTGTCTGAGGAGAAGCTCGCCGACATCGGCTCGGTGGACATCGCGTGCGTGCCGATCGGCGGATCGCTGACCCCGGCGCAGGCGGCGGCCATCGTCGCCCAGCTCGATCCGCGCATCGTCGTGCCGCTGCCGATCTGCGACGACGAGGCGGACTGCGCCGACGCCCTCAAGCGCTTCTTCCATGAGATGGGCGCCGAGGCGGTGACCCAGCCGAAGCTGTCGGTGACGGCGACGAGCCTCCCGGCCGAGACGACGACGGTCCTGCTCGAGGCGCGGGGCAGGCCCGCCTGACGAGCGACCGCGCGTCAGGCGCGGTCCAAGACCACCCGCCCGCGCTTGACGACGGTCCGGGCCAGATCTGCGGCGGGCCAATACGGGATCTGGGTCGAGGTCGGGACGCGCCAGACGACCAGGTCGGCGCTCTTGCCGGGCTCGAGTGAGCCGATCTCGTCCTCGAGCCCGAGCGCCCAGGCCGCGTTGATGGTCACGGCCGCGAGAGCCTCGTCGGGCGTCAGCCCGAGCTCGATGCAGGCGACGGTCATCGCCAGCGGCAGGCTCGCGGTCGGCGACGTTCCCGGGTTGAAGTCGGTACCGAGCGCGACGGGAATGCCTCGCTCGATGAACGTTCGTGCCGGCGCCCCGTGGTCCTTCATCAGGAACCAGGTCGTCGCGGGCAGCACCGTGGCGACGACCGGACGCGCGCCACCGTCCGGCTCGGTCGCGGCGGCAGCGGCTGCGCCGGCAAGGGCCTCGATGCCCGCCTCCGACGGCGTCGCGAGGTGGTCGGCCGAGAACGCCCCCAGCTCGGCCGCGAGCTCGGCCCCACCCGACGGCGCGAGCTCGTCGGCGTGCAGCCGCAGCGCCATCCCGAACGCCGCGGCCGCCTCGAGGATCCGGCGCGACTGATCCGCGCTGAACACCCCGCTCTCGCAGAAGACGTCGCAGAAGCGCGCCCGGCCGTGCGCCGCGACCCCGGGCAGCTGGTCCTCGATGATCGACCGGACGTAGGCCTCGGTGCCGTCGGGCCGCGACCGGAACTCGGGCGGGACGGCATGCGCCCCGAGGTAGGTCGGCACGATGTCGATCGGGCCCTCCTGACCGAGCCGGTGGGCGGCCTCGAGCAGCCGGATCTCGGTCTCGAGATCGAGGCCGTAGCCCGACTTGGCCTCGATGGTCGTGACGCCATGGCCGATCATCTCGTCGAGCCAGCGCCGGCCATGGGCCATCAGCTCCTCGACCGTGGCGGCGCGGGTCGCGCCGACGGTGGACAGGATCCCGCCTCCCGCCTCCAGGATCTCGAGGTAGCCGGCGCCGCGCTGGCGCATCTCCCACTCGCCCTCGCGCGATCCGGCGAACAGGAGGTGGGTGTGCGGATCGATGAGGCCGGGGCTCACGGTCCCGCCGCCGGCATCGATGCGCGCGAACCGACCGAGCGGGTAGCCCTCCGCCTCGAGGGCGGCCTCGAGTGCCGCCCGCGGCCCGACCGCGACGATCCGACCCTCCCAACAGGCGACGACGGGCGCATCGGGGGCGCCCGGGCCGCCGGCCTCGGTCGCGGACAGCCGACCGACCTCGCCCTGCGCCGCCCCGGCCCGGATGCCTCCGGCCATGGTCACGACCTCGGACGCCCCGACCACCAGCAGGCCCGGCGTGGGTTCCTCGCTCCGCCCGCCGTGGATGAGCCGGAACGGGCTGCCGCTCATCGTGCCGGTTCGCTGGCCCGGGCTGCCTCGAGGCGGAGTTCGAGTGCCTGCATCGGCGAGAAGTCGCGCAGGCGAAGGAAGTCAGCGGCGGCGGACAGGCGCCGCTCGATGGCGTCCTCGGACGGGCTGCCGGCGCGGTCGGCGACGGCCAGGAAGGCGGCCAGCGGCGCCAGCCCGATGAGCTCGGATTCGACCAGCTCCACGCCGTCCTCGGCGGCGACGTCGCGGACCGTCTCCCACACCACCCACAGCGGCGTGGTCGTGAAATCGAGCACGTTCATCGAGACCTGCGCCCGGCCGAGCTCCTCGATCCAGAAGCCGTTCGCCTGGACCCTCGGCAGGCCGCCGCCGGACTCGCGGATCCGGCGCGCGATCCGCTTGGCCAGCTCCACGTCGCGCGAATCGAGGTTGATGTTGTAGGCGATGAGGAACGGTCGAGCGCCGACCGCCACGGCTCCGGCCGACGGATGCAGCCGCGCCGGGCCGAAGTCGGGCTCGCGGCCGCGATCGACGATCTCTCGCTTGAGGCCCTCGTACTGACCGCGGCGGACGTCGGCCAGCTTCACGCGCTCGGGCCGCGACGCCGCGGCGGCATACAGGTAGACCGGCAGCTCGTAGCGGGTCGCGATCCGCTCGCCGAACGCTCGCGCGAGCTCGACGCAGTCGTCGATGGTCGTGGACGCGAGCGGCACGAACGGGATCACGTCCACGGCCCCGATGCGCGGGTGCTCGCCGGCGTGGCTGTCCATGTCGATCTCGTGGATGGCGGCGGCGACCAGCCGCTCGAGCGCGTCAGCGACCGCGGTGTGCTCGCCGGCCATCGTGAACACCGAACGGTTGTGGCTGGCGTCGCTCGTCCGGTCGAGGAGGTAGACGCCCGGGCCGGCTTCGATGGCGTTCGCCAGCCGGTCGACGACGTCGAGGCGGCGGCCCTCCGAGACGTTCGGGACGGACTCGATCAGCACGCCACGATGCTAGACCGCCCGGGAACCGGCCGAGGGCTCGCAGCGCAGCGGACGGAGCCTACGCGGGTGGGCCGTCCAGCATGGGGACGCGGACGCCGCGCTCGTGGGCGACCTCGATGGCGCGGTCGTAGCCAGCGTCGACATGGCGCAGGACACCCATCGCCGGGTCGGTGGTGAGCACGCGCTCGAGCTTCTGGGCCGCGAGGGCCGTGCCGTCTGCGACGACCACCATCCCGGCGTGCTGCG
>DASYSM010000006.1:0-36014 GCA_036003325.1 Candidatus Limnocylindrales bacterium | reverse complement strand
CGGCCGGACGACGATCGAGCGCTACCAGTTCGACAGCCTGTTCCTGACCGTCAAGCTGCTGAAGTCGCAGACAGGGCTGGGCATGGCCTTCGAGGCGACCGGCACCGTGACCCAGGAGACCTACGATGCCGCGGGTGCGCTCCAGTCCCGCCAGGCTGCGCCGTTCGCTTCGATGTTCGTGATGCGCCAGGTCCTCGGCGACGACCGATGGTTCAACGTGGGCGTCATCCCCGGTCGCTGACGCGCGAGGTGGGCCGAGCGGCGACCGGGTCGCGGGCACACGCCAGGTCCATCCGTCGAGCGTGCCGCGGTCAGGTGCGGAGGCGGCTCTCCAGCCGGGCTTCCAGCTCGTCAGCGACGGCGCTGGCGAGGCTCGTCCCGAAGCGTCCGGCCAGCCGATCGAACAGTGAGCGACGCAGCCGAACCGGCGCGCTCCTGGCCGGAACCCCAGCCGCCTCGGCGGCCAGCTCGACGGCGCGCTCGAGGTCGCCGACCTCGTCGACCAGTCCGAGAGCGACCGCCTCCTCGCCAAGCCAGACCTCGCCGGTCGCCAGCTCGCGGACGCGTGCCTCGGGCAGATGGCGACCGCCGACCACGCGCGCGATGAACGCGTCGTAGAACGCATCGACGATTGCCTGCTCCTTGGCGCGTTCCTCGTCGGTCTCGTCGCGCCACGGGGCGCCGATGCCCTTGAGCCGGCCGGCGCGATTCTCGGTCACGCTGACGCCGAGACGGTCGAGCAGCCGCGGCAGGCGCGGCCCGGCCGAGATGACTCCGATCGAACCGACGACCGCGTGGGGCTGGGTGATGACCCGGCGTGCCGCCATGGCCGCCAGGTACGAGCCGGACGCACCGGTGCCGCGGATCGCGGCGACCAGCGGCTTCGTGCCGGCCAGGCGTTCGAGAGCCAGGAACATGTCGTCGGACGCGGTCGCCGATCCGCCCGGCGAATCGATGTCGAGGACGACGGCCGGCACCTTCGCCGACTCGCGGATCCTGCGGATGAGCTCGATCCAGTCGGCCGTTCGGGCACCACCGGTGATCGGGCCGTACAGCCGGACGATGGCGACGCGGCCGGGCGGAAAGAGCCGGGCGGCGCCCGGGATGATGGCTCGAAGGTCGTCAGGTGTCATGACCGGACCAGCCTACCGGGCGCCGCCGATCGTGTCGCGGACGACCGTCCGGGCGCCATGGGCTTCGGCTGGGGAGCAGCGTGCCAGAATGCCGCCATGGGTCGTGCCGTGCGGTTCCAGGTCCTGTGCCTGCCGAACGTCCCGTGGGACGTCCTCCGGGAGCGCGTCGTCCGGGTCGAGCGGCTCGGCTTCGAGGTGGCCGGGATCGCCGACCATTTCGTCGACTGGACCGATCCGCCGAGGCCGTGGTTCGAATCGTGGACGGCGCTGACCGCCCTGGCCGGAGCGACGACCTCCCTGCGGCTGGCGACGTGCGTGACCCAGATCGCGTTCCGGAACCCGGCCGTGTTCGCGCGGCAGGCCCTGACCCTCGATCACGTCTCGGGTGGCAGGCTCGAGATCGGGCTCGGGACCGGCCTCGTCGGCGACCCGTCGTACGCCATGACGGGCATCCCGGACTGGGAGCCGAAGGAACGGGTCGCGCGGCTCGGCGAATACGCGGACATCGTTGATCGCCTGCTGCGCGACGAGGTGACGACGTACGAGGGGACCTACTACAGGGTGGCCGGCGCGATCATGAACCCGCGCCCGATCCAGTCGCCGCGACCCCCGATCACGATCGCGGCGCTCGGTCCGGTGATGATGCGCCATGCTGCGCGCACGGCCGATCTCTGGAGCAGCCTGTCGTTCCGCGAGTCCTTTGACGAACAGCTCGAGGAGACCCGCCTCCGCGTCGCCCAGATGGCCGATGCCTGTGACGCGGTGGGACGCGACCCGGAGACCCTCCGGCGATCGTTCACGATGTACGACGCCACCGCTCGCCCGCGCGGCGGGACGTACGACTGCTACACCTCTCTCGAACGCTTCGAAGCGATGGTCGGCCCGTTGCTCGAGCTGGGCATGGACGAGATCGTCGTCTACTACCCACCCGACGAGCGGCAGCTGCCGACATTCGAGCGGATCGCGGCGGACGTGCTGCCCCGTCTCCGCGCGCGCCCGGCGATCGCCTGACCCGTCCCCGGCCGGTCAGGACCTGAAGCGGACCGACTGGATCATCGACGACTCGTCCGGGCTCGCGGCGCCGTGCGGCGCGACGAACTCGACGAGAAGAGCCGTCTTGTCATCGGCCAGCAGGTGGACGCTCTCGTCGACCTGGACGGTCCCGCCTCCGACCTTGTTGGTCGTGATGCTCAGCGGCCAGTGCAGCGCCGGTCCGGCCGGCAGCGTCTCGGTCTCGGCGGCAGGGACCGCGGTCACGCCGGCGACCGTCTGGAACTGCGCCGAGATGGTCTGACCGATCGTCTCGAGGGGCAGGCCCTGCGATGGGATGGCGATGACGACGAGGGCATTGCCCTCGAGCGGGTTGGCCGCGAGCCGGACGTTCGGCATCGACCGGAATGTCTGGACCGCGCCGGCGAGGCCCGGGTTCGCCTCGGTGAACGCGTCGAGGGATGCCCCGCTCAGGGTCGACAGGTCGTATGCCTGCCAGCCGGCCGGAAGGTCGATCGAGTACGGCTGGTCGGCGAACGGATCGCCGCCGTTCGCGGCGGTGGACGGCGACGCGACCGACGTCGCGGTCGGGGCAGGCGTCGCGGTCGGGGCGGCGGTGGGCTCGGCCGGTGACGCGGAGGGACCGGCCGCAGAGCCACAGCCGGCGAGGACCGTGGCAAGGAGGGCGGCGAGAGCGAGGCGGTGAAGCATCATCGACTCCGTGGCGGCTTCCCGGGGGCGGCCAAAGGATGGCGGTGCCGACCCGGGCTGTCCAGCCGTCACGCCTTGGGGCGCGCGGTCAGGGTGCGCGCAGCGCGGGCTCGCCGCCGGCGCGTGCACGGAGGGGCGCGCTTAGTCGTTCGATGCCAACGAGCGACCGAGGTCCACGAAGACACAGTCGTCGAGCAGCCGGACGAGCCCGGCGGACCGCCGGCTGAGCGCCGCAAAGACCATCGCCACGGGCCGCCGGATCGATGGGCGCCGGACCGGCGGACGCGACGATCCTGGTCCCGGGAGGCTTCGGTGGCGCCGCGGCCGGCCCTCGTCGGCGGCCGCGAGGAGCCGGTGACGCTCCTCGGCTCGCAGACCGTCGCGGACGCGGAACTCGGCGAGCTCGTTGCCAAGGAAGATGTCTGGGCGCATCGGACCTGACCTCCGTATCCCCTCGGGGGGCGTTCCCTCCGTGCGGAGTGGTTCCAAGGGTGGCTGTGTGGTGGTACGCCGAGGTCCGCCCGCCGGTTTCCCGCGCCGGCCATCGTCCGCGGACCGTTCCGTCCAGCGACCCGCGAACCTGGCTGGCCCGCTGGACGGGACCGGCCGGTCGTGCGTGACGGGCCCGTCCGGTTTGCCCCTATCCGCCGACCGGTGCTACCCTCACCGCGGTCGCTCGCCCCCAGAGCGGCCCGAGCCCCGCCCTCGATGGGTCCCCCCAAGACCAACGAGCTGGAGCGTCTATTGCGTCAGGCCCCCGTCGCGCCGTCGGCCGCCCATGTCTCCCGCGCGGGCCGGATCGGCGCACAGCTGCGACGCTCGCCCCGTGCTCGGGCGGGCCTCGCCTTCGGCCTGACGATGGCTCTCGGGATCGGCTACATCGGCGGGAGCGCCGGCACCTTTCCGACCGCCGTGGCGACCGTCCCGCAGCCGATCCTGCCCCTCACCCAGGCGGCCTTCGCGACCGCGTTCTCGACCGATCGCGACCTGACCGAGCCCGCCACCATCCGGTTCAGTGCACCGATGGATCCCGCATCGGTGGCGACCTCCATCGCGGTCGACCCGCCCACGCCCGTGATCCTCGGCTGGGACGCCAGCGGGACGGTCCTGACAGTCGCGCCGCGAGACCACTGGGCGCCCGCCACGTTCCACACGATCACCGTCCAGTCTGGCGCACTCGCGCGGTCCGGCCAGCCGCTGGCCCGGCCCGTCCGCGCCGTCTTCCTGACCCGGGATGTCACGACGGCCGCGGCGGTGGCCACCCAGCAGACGGGCGATCGCGTGGCCGTCACCACGGCGTTCATGATCACGTTCGCCCGTCCTGTCGCGGCAGAGTCGCTGGCGGGCGCGGTGCGTCTCGATCCGCCGACGGTCGGGACGGTCGACACGGTCACGACGCAGGACGGCGTCACGCGGGTCGCATTCGAACCGAAGCGGACGCTGCTGCCCGACGTCGCCTATCGGCTGTCGGTGGTCGGCGTGCGCGACACCGACGGCCTGCCGCTCGATCCGGTCGTGCTCGCGGTGCGGACGGCCAAGGCGCCCGCGGTCGTGCGCTTCCGTCCACAGGCGGGCGCCGGCGCGGTCGCACGCGACACCACCATCTCGGTCCGGTTCACGATGCCGATGGACCGGCGCAGCACCGCCCAGGCCTTCTCGGTGTCGGCCCACGGCAAGACGGTCGCGGGCAGCGTCGGCTGGGCCGAGCACGACACGGTCCTCCTGTTCACGCCCAGGGCCGCACTGCCACGGGCCTCGACCGTGTCGATGACGGTCGGCCTGGGCGCGACGGCTGTGGGTGGCGCACCGCTCGGGGTGGCCGCGCACGGCACGTTCCGGACGCGCGACGCCGCCGGCGCCGGCTCGGTCCCGACGTCCGGATCGGGGCTGAACGCGGTCGGTGGCGGCAGCTGGGCAGCCGTCGAGACCTACTACCTGGGGCTCATGAACTGCACGCGGACGGGTGGCTGGGTCACCTCGACCGGTGCCTGCAGCAGTCCGGGCGGCCGCAACGTCGCGCCCCTCAAGCTCGACAGCGGGATCAGCTCCAAGGTCAGCCGCCCGTACGCCCGGATGATGGCGATCACCAACCAGTGCAGCCATTTCATCGGTGGCAACCCGGGCACCCGACTGCGAGCGGCCGGCTATACCAGCTATCGGTGGGCTGAGAACATCGGCTGTCGGACCGGGAGCGCACGTGCCGCGGTCCTCGCCACACACCTCTTCTATCAGAGCGAGAAGGCGACCGGTGGCGGTCACTACGTCAACATGATGAACGCCGCATACGACCGGGTCGGGATCGGCGTCTGGGTGTCCGGTGGGCGGGTGCGCCTGGTGATCGACTTCTACCACGGCTGACGGGACCATCGGCGGGCTGACGGCAGCACGCTCGGGCCGCACCATCGGCAGGTGATCCGGAACGTGGTCCTGCATATCAACAACGAGCAGCCGCTCCTCGCGGACCTGTTCGAGGCGCCTTCGCCCGGGGATGTCGGGCTGCGCTGCACGAACCTGCGTCAGCTGAACGGCAAACGCCCGGTGTTCGTGGACGACGTCCACGCGATGTTCTTCTTCCCGTACCTCCACATCCGGTTCGTCGAGATCCCGCCCGGGGCGATGTCGGGCAGCGACGGCTCGAGCGCCGTCATGATCGATGCGGGGTACGACGTGCAGGCAGCGGCGCCCGAACCGGAGCCCGAGACCGAACCCGACCTCGAGATCGACGAAGACTTCCTCCGCCGGATCCGCGAGGTCTGAAAGGGTCCGCAAAGGACCCGGTGCTAGACTCCCGCCCATGCCCAGGAACCTCGTCATCGTCGAATCGCCTGCCAAGGCGCGCACCATCGAGCGCTATCTCGGTCCCGACTACCGCGTTCTCGCGTCCTACGGCCACGTGCGCGACCTGCCCGAGAACCCCGGCAAGGGCAAGTTCGGCGTCGATGTCGACCATGACTTCGCCCCCGAGTACGTCATCTCCGAGGACCGCCGGAAGCAGGTCAACGAGATCACCAAGGCGGCCAAGTCGGCCGATCTGGTGTTCCTCGCCACAGACCTCGATCGCGAGGGCGAGGCGATCGCCTGGCACGTCGCCGAGGCGGCGCACGTGGCGAGCGCCAAGCAGCAGCGCGTCACCTTCAACGAGATCACCGAATCGGCGATCCGCGACGCCTTCGCGCAGCCGCGCCAGATCGACATGGACCTGGTCGACGCACAGCAGACCCGACGCATCGTCGACCGCCTCGTCGGCTACACCCTGAGCCCGTTGATCGGCAAGAAGGTCCAGCGCGGCCTGTCGGCCGGTCGCGTCCAGTCGGTCGCCGTCCGCCTGGTGGTCGAGCGCGAGCGTGAGATCCGGGCGTTCACCGCCCGCGAGTACTGGACCATCGGGGCGATCCTGTCGACCGCTGCCGGCGAGACCTTCGCAGCGGAGCTCGTCCGCATCGACGGCGAGGCCATCGACATCCCCGACGAGGCCACGTCGGCGGCCCATGCGGCCGCGCTCCGCGCGCTCCACCCCGTCGTCACCAAGCTCGGCACGCGGACCCAGAAGCGTTCGCCCGCGGCGCCGTTCACGACCTCCACCCTCCAGCAGGAGGCGAGCCGGCGGCTCGGCTTCAGCCCCAAGCGAACGATGTCGGTCGCGCAGCGCCTGTACGAGGGCATCGAGACGCCAGAAGGCCAGGTCGGCCTGATCACCTACATGCGAACCGATTCGACCGCCATCGCCGGTGTCGCGATGGGCGAGGCCCGCGACGTCATCGGGTCGCGCTACGGCGAGACCTACACGATGCCGAAGGGCCGCGTGTACAAGACCAAGTCGAAGGGTGCCCAGGAAGCACACGAGTCGATCCGCCCGACCAGCTTCCGGCGCGATCCCGAGGCGATGGCCGCTTTCCTGAAGTCGGACGAGGCTCGGCTCTATCGGCTGATCTGGCAGCGCGCCCTGGCGTCGCAGATGGCGCCCAAGGAGCTCGAGACCACGACCATCGAGCTGGCCGACGGGGGATACGAGCTTCGCGCCTCGGCGACCAAGGTCCTGTTCGACGGCTTCTCCATCGTCTACACCGAGGGCCGTGACGACGCCGCCACGGACGACGAGGACGAAGCGGGTGACCGCTTGCCGGTCCTGACCGAGGGCAGCGTCACAGATGTCGCGGACGTCAGCCCGACCCAGCACTTCACCGAACCACCCCCGCGCTTCACCGAGGCGACCCTCATCAAGGCGCTCGAGGAGCACGGCATCGGCCGGCCATCGACGTATGCCGCGACCATCTCGACCATCACAGACCGTGGCTACGTCCGCGTCGAGGACCGGCGGCTCCACCCGGAGCCCGTCGCCGAGATCGTGACCGACTTCCTGGTCGAGCATTTCGGTGCCTACGTCGACGTCGCCTTCACGGCGCGGATGGAGGAGGAGCTCGACGAGGTCGCGAGCGGCGAGCGGCCATGGGTCCCGTTGCTGCGCGCCTTCTACGACCAGCTCCGGATCGACATCGACAAGGATCCCGACGGCCCCGCGCCGGTCCCGACCGACGAGGTCTGCTCGCTCGGCCACCCGATGGTCATCAGGCTCGGACGGAACGGCCGGTTCCTTGCCTGCTCGCTCTATCCCGAGCACAAGGAGACCCGGCCCGTCCCCGGCGACGAGCCTCCGCCTCAACCGGGGACCGGCGAGGTCTGTCCGGAGTGCGGCCAAGGGACCCTGGTCAGCAAGTCCGGGCGGTTCGGGCCGTTCGTCGGCTGTTCCCGCTATCCCGATTGCAAGTACATCAAGAAGGACGGCCCGCCGCCGCCGGATCCGCTGCCGTTCGAGGTCGAGTGCCCCAAGAACCACGACGGCCACCTGGTCCCGCGTCGCGCGCGGCGGACCGGGAACGTCTTCTGGGGGTGCTCGAACTACCCCCGCTGCGATTTCACCACGAACAACGAGCCGCTCGGCGGCTGCCACGACACCGACGACGGACCGCTCGCGCGCAAGGGCGAGGAGGCGATCTGCCTGGTGTGCGGCTCGACCAGCGAGGCGGCGCCGGACGACATCGTCCCGGGCGAGCTCTATCCGGGGGGACCGCCGAACCCCGAGGCGCTGGCGCGGCCCGCGCGGGGACGCTCGGGTGGGCGCGCCGCCGGTGGCAAGAGCCCGGCCAAGGGCCGCGGCAAGTCACGCGCCGCGAGCCGTGGCTCCGGACCCGCCGGCGAGTCCGACGAGCAGCGGTACTCCCGGGTCAAACGAGCACGACCGACCGAGCCGGCCCCCGACGCGTGAGCGAGGCGTCGGGAGGCACGGCGACCGACCCCGCGCTGGCGCGCTTCCTCCGCTCCCTCGCCGCGCGTGACGCGTCACCGCACACCCGGCGGGCATACGCCACCGCGGTCGGCGCATATCTCGACTGGCTGGCGGCCCGCGGGACCGATTGGCGCCACCCGGCCCGGACAGATCTGCGCGCCTACCTCGCGGTGCTCGGAGAGGGGCGCGCTCGCTCCTCGGTCGCTCAGCGGCTGGCCGCCATCCGCGCCTTCCACCGCTGGGCCACCCGCGACGACCTTGCACCGGGCGATCCGTGGGGCGCCATCGCCACCCCCCGCCTGCCGCGCCGCCTGCCGCGCGTCCTCGAGGTCGAGCAGGTCACCCGGCTGCTGGCCGTCGTCGACGCCGATCTCGACGAACGACCGGGGGAGGATCCGCAGCGAGCGGCCGTCCGGCTCGCCCTGGCGCTGCGCGACCGCGCACTGATCGAGACCGCGTATGCGGCGGGGTTGCGCATCAGTGAGCTGGCCTCCGCCGAGCTTGGCGCGCTGGATCTGCGGCGCGGCGAGATCCGGGTCCTCGGCAAGGGGCGCAAGCAGCGGATCGGCTTGCTCGGTCGGCCGGCACGGCGCGCCCTGGCGGCCTATCTCGAGGACGGCCGCCCGGTGCTTCTCGACCGTCGCGCCGGCGCCGACCCGCCACCGGTCGAGATCTTCCTCAACCACCTCGGTGCCCCGCTGGGCGTGCGCGGCCTGCGCTACCGGTTCGATCGCCTATGCACTCGTGCGGGGCTGCCGGTCGGCGTCTCGCCGCACACGCTGCGGCATTCGTTCGCGACGCACCTGCTCGACGGCGGGGCGGACCTGCGAGTGGTCCAGGAGCTGCTCGGTCACGAGAACCTCGCGACCACCCAGATCTACACCCACGTGTCGCCGGGTCGGCTCCAGGCCGCGTATCGGGAGGCCCATCCGAGGGCGCGCCGCGCATCGGCGCCGTGAGCGCGGCCGGATCACTCGCCCGCGCCGGGCTGATCGTCTCCGGCGCGTTCCTCGTCTCGCGGATCCTCGGCTACGTCCGGATCGTCGTCATCGCCAGCTCGTTCCGGACGGCCGAGCTCGACGCGTTCTTCGCCGCCTTCCGCATCCCGGACCTCATCTTCCAGCTGGTCGCAGCCGGGGCGTTGTCGTCGGCGCTCATCCCGATCATCTCGGGTCTGTTCACGACCGCCGAGCAGCAACGCGCCTGGCGGGTCGTGTCCACGGTCATCAACCTGATGCTGATCGGCCTGGCCGTCTTCGCGGTCGCGCTGTTCATCGCGGCACCGGTCGTGGTCCCGTACATCACCCCGGGCTTCGTCGGACCCAAGCTCGATCAGACCATCGAGCTGACCAGGATCATGCTGCTCAGCCCGGTCTTCCTCGCGCTCGGGGCAGTCGCGACGAGCGTGCTCAACGCCGGTGGCCGGTTCGCCGCGTCGGCCGTGGCACCGATCGTCTACAACCTGGCGATCATCGGTGGTGCGCTGATCCTCGGCCCGAGCCTGGGCATCGAGGGACTGGCGCTGAGCGTCGTGGCCGGCTCGCTCGGCCATCTCCTGGTCCAGGTCCGTCCGATGGCCCGGCTCGGCTTCCGGTATTCGCCGCGGATCGACGTCGCCGACAGGCAGGCGCGCAAGGCGCTCGTCCTGATGGCGCCGCGCGCGATCGGCCTGGGCGTGACCCAGATCACGTTCATCGTCGTCACCTCGCTCGCGAGCCAGCTCGGCAACGGCGCCGTGGCTGACTTCAACTTCGCGTTCGCGCTGCTCCAGATCCCGCTCGGGATCATCGGCGTGCCGCTCGGCATCGTCGTCCTGCCGTCGCTGTCGCGCGAGGCCGCGACCGGGCGCGAGGATGCGTTCGCCGGCCTGTTGACGCGGGCACTCCGGCTGCTCATCTTCGTCATGGTCCCGATCGCGTTCCTGTCCGCGGTCGTGCGCCAGCCGGCGGTCGAGATCCTGTTCGGCGGCGGCCACATCAGCGCGTCCGACCTGGACCTCATCGCCGTGACCCTGGTGGGCTTCCTCGTCGGGCTGACGGCACACGCGATGATCGCCGTCCTCGCCCGCGCCTTCTACGCCCGGCAGGACACGGTCACGCCGGTGGTCGCCGCGGTCGCAGCGGTCGCCATCAACTGCACCCTGGCAGTCGTCCTGGTCGGCCCGTACGGCCTGCCGGGGATCGCGCTCGCGATCGCCATCGCGGCCTGGATCGAGGCGTCCGCCCTGCTCGCGATCCTGTACCGGCGGCTGCACCACTTCGAGCTGTCGGGTCTCGGCCGGGTCGGCGTCGAGTCGGTCGTCGGGAGCGTCGTGGCGTCGGTCGTGGCGGTCGGCGCGCTCGGCGTCGTCGAGAACAGCCTCGGACACGATCCAGGCCGGCTGATCCTGGTCGTCGAGGTGGCCGTCGTCAGCGCCGTCTTCGGGCTCGTCTACGCGGGCCTGTCGCTCGTGTTGCGGATCCCCGAACTGCCGTCTATCGTCGGGGTCATGGCCGACGTCATCCGCCGCCCGGTGAGGTCGTGACGGACGTCGAGCCGGCCACCTGGGACCGCTTCGTCGCCGACGCTGAGCCCGGTTCCTACCTCCAGACGAGCTCGTGGGCGGCGGTCAAGGCCGTCAATGGCTGGTCGGCGCACCGGCTGCTCGTCGGTCCGGATGGCGGTCCGGGGCGGATCGGTGCCCAGGTCCTCGTCCGGAGACCACGGCCGATGCCGTGGGGCTTCGCCTACGCGCCACGCGGTCCGGTGGCCACCGACTGGACGGCCGATGCCATCGCCGCGTTCAGCGCGGGGATCCGCGACCGCCTCCCCGCCGATGCCGGGCGCATCAGCCACATCCGGATCGACCCCGAGATCGAGGCCGATGGCCCGGCCGACCGCGACGGTGCGCTGCGCACGGCATTGCGGCAGGCCGGCTGGCGTCCTGCGCCGCCGATCCAGCCCAACGCCACGCGGGTGATCGACCTGCGGGCCGACGAGGACGCGCTGTGGGCGGACCTGCGCAAGAAGTGGCGCCAGTATGTCAACAAGGCGCGGACCGGGGGTGTCACCGTCGTCGACGCGGGCGCCGACCGGTTGCCCGAGTTCTACCGGATCTACCGCGAGACGGCCGACCGTGCCGGTTTCCTGATCCGGGCCGAGTCGGCCTACCGCGACGTGTGGCAAGCGTTCGCGCCGAGCGGCAACGCCCGGCTTCTGTTCGCCCAGGCAGCCGATGGGGAGCCCCAGGCGACGCTGCTCCTGGTCCGCTGCGGGCCACGCGTGGTCGAGCCCTACGGCGGGATGACTGCCGCCGGCGCCGAGTCACGGGCCAACTACCTGCTCAAGTGGGAGGCCATCCGTTCGTCGCGCGAGGCGGGCGCGACGAGCTACGACCTGTGGGGGCTCGCGACCGGCGGCATCGCCCATTTCAAGACGGGCTTCGGCGGTCGCGAGGTCCGGTATATCGGGGCGTGGGACCTGGTCCTCAGTGGCCTCGGCCGCGGGGCCTACGACTGGGCGCAGCGCGGCCGGGTCTGGCTGGCGCGGCGCCGGGGCGGGATCGCGGCGACGGGGAGTGCCGCGGCCTACGGAGCGGCCGATTGAACGAGCGCGACGCCGACATCCGGGCGGCCGATGCTGCGGCGCTGGCGGACTGGGATGCCGTCACGGTCGAGGCGCCCGGCGGCCACGTCTACCAGTCGCGGGCGTGGGCCGAGCATCGCGCGGCGTCCGGCTGGACGCCCCGCTTCCTCGTCGCCGGGGACGGCGGCCGCGTGCTCGCATTGACCCGCGGCTGGTCACTGGTCGGCGGCGGGAGCGCCTACCTGCCACGCGGGCCGGTGGCGTGCGGGGCGGGCCCGGCGCGCCAGGCGGCCCGCCTGATCGCGGTCGGCGGCGCACTGGCCGGGGAGGGGATCGATGTCGTCGCCGCGGACCCCGAGGTACCCGCCTCGGAAGCGGCCTTCCGGGACGCCATCGAGGCAGCCGGCTTCGCCGCCATCGACGAGATCCAGCCATCACGACACCGCGTGTCCCTCCCGCTCGGTGCGGGCGTGGACGAGACCGGCGTCTTCGATGGCATCGCCAAGTCGACCCGCCAACGGATCCGGGCCGCCGAGGGCGGCGACGTCACGGTCGTCCGCCACGACGCCCGCGTCGGACCGGACGGCGTGGGCGAGGGCTTCGTGCTTCCCGTCGAACCGCCCGACGTCGCGCTCGACCGGTTCTACGACCTGCTGCTGGAGACCGGCGAGCGACGCCACTTCACCTTCGGGCCGCGTCCGGCGTTCGTCGCCTGGTGGCGAGCCGCCCTCGGCGCCGGGCATCTCGTCTATCTCGAGGCGCGTGCCGGCGGCGCGACGGGCGAGCCACTCGCCGGGCTGATCCTGTACCGCCACGGGGGCCGCCTCTCGACGGTCCACTCGGGCGATCACGACACGGCGCGGACGTCGCACCCGGGGGCCCTCCATCTGCTCCGCTGGCGTGCCATCCAGCTCGCCATCCGGGAGGGCCGCGACGAGATGGACCTCGGGGGCGTGGACACGGCGGGCGCCCGTGGCGAACCGCGGCAGGGTGACCCGCTGTACGGCCTGTACCAGCACAAGCGCTCGTTCGGCGGGCAGTGGCTGGAGCTGACCGGCGCCCACGAACGCGTCTATGACGCCCGCGGCTACCAGGTCGGTCGCCTCACGGGTCGCCTCGCGCGCGTGATCGGCCGATGACCGAACGCTCGCTGGCCGACCTCCTGGCCGCCGCCGATCCGACCAGGCCGACGGCGCTCGGCGGCCTCATCGAGCGGCTCGCCGCCGAAGGCCGTCTGCGCGGCGCCCGGAGCGACGGCCGGGCGATCGGCGCGGCCGGGCTGGCCGCGATCCCGGTCCGCGGCGTGACCCATGATTCGCGGGCGGTCCGCGACGGGGCCGTGTTCGTGGCCGTTCCCGGCCGCCATGTCGACGGCCATGACTACGTGGCGGCGGCTGCTGCGCAGGGAGCCGCGGTCGCGCTCGTGGACCACGCGCTCCCCGACGTCGCGCTGCCGCAGCTCGTCGTGGCGGGCACGCGCGAGGCGCTGGCCACGGCCGCCGCGTGGTGGTTCGGCGATCCGAGCCACGATCTGGCGGTCGTCGGGATCACCGGCACGGACGGCAAGACAACGACCTCGTTCCTCGCGGTCGCGGCGCTCGAGGCGGCGGGCATCCGGACCGGGATGACCGGCACGGCGGCGACGCGGATCGGCGGCGTCCAGACCGCGAACGTGGCCCACGCGACGACGCCCGAGGCACCCGAGCTCCAGCGCGCGCTTCGGGCGATGACCCTCGCCGGCGACAGCGCGGCCGTCATCGAGACCACCTCGCATGGGCTCGCCCTCGCGCGCGTCGACGAGATCGCCTACGACATCGCCATCCTGACCAACCTGACTCACGAGCACCTCGAGCTGCACGGGACGTGGGAGGCCTACCGGGACGCGAAGCTGCGACTGTTCGAGAAGCTGGCTCGGCCGGGGAGCCCGCCCGGCCCCGACGCCGGCACGTATCCGCCCAAGCCGCATCGCTGGCCCGCGACCGGGATCGTCAATGCCGACGACCCATCGGCCGGCGCGTTCATCGGCGTCAGCCAGGAGGCCGGCGCGCGAGTCCTGACCTACGGCACGGACCCGGCGGCCGACGTCCGCGCCACCCGCATCGAGGAGGACGCTCGCCGGCTGCGCATCGCCTACGAGGCGCCATCGGGGCCGGCGACCGTGGATCTCCAGCTGGTCGGTCGGTTCAACGTCCACAACGCCCTTGCGGTGGTCGCCCTCGGCGAGGCGATCGGGCTCGATCCGCAGGCCGTCCGAGAGGGTATCGCGGGCCTGCCGCTGGTCCCCGGCCGGATGGAGCGGGTCGACCTCGGCCAGCCGTTCGGCGTCATCGTCGACTTCGCGCACAGCCCGGTCGCGCTCCAGACGGTGCTCGACCTGCTCGCACCGTCCGCCGCCTCGCGGGGCGGCGGCCTGATCGCGGTCTTCGGCTCGGCCGGCGAGCGCGACACGGCCAAGCGACCGGCGATGGGCCGGATCGCCGGCGAGCGCGCGCGGATCGTGGTCGTCACCGACGAGGACCCGCGCGGCGAGGACCGCGACCGCATCAACGACGAGATCGCGCGTGGCGCGGAGGCGGCCGGCAAGCGCCGCGACCACGACCTCCTCGTCGTCGCCGACCGACGCGCGGCCATCGAGGCGGCCATCGAGCATGCCCGGCCTGGTGACATCGTGCTGCTCGCGGGCAAGGGCCACGAGCAGGCCATCATCGGACCCGACGGGCCGATGCCATGGGACGAGCGGACGGAGGCCGAGGCCGCGCTGCGCCGGGCCGGCTACGGCTGAGCGTATCCTTGGATCGATGGCAAGCACGACACCACGCACCAGGACGCCGGCCGGGACCGCCACCAAGCGGGGACCGCGGCGTGAGCCTGCGACCTTGGCGGCCGCCGTCCCGGCGGGCCCCGACCTCGAGGCGATGCGAGCCAAGCTCTATGCCGCCATCCTCGACGAGCACCCCGGCGCCGACCTCGAGCCGGTCGGCCAGGCGTTCGATCTCGCCGTCGTCGCCCACGAGGGCCAGAAGCGGGCGACCGGAGATCCGTACGTCACCCATCCGATCGCGTCGGCCCAGATCCTCGCCGAGCTCGGCATCGACACCGTGGCGATCCAGGCCGCGCTGCTCCACGACGTCCCCGAGGACACCGAGTACAGCCTGACCGACGTCGAGGAGCGCTTCGGCGCCGAGGTCGCCCAGCTGGTCGATGGCGTCACCAAGCTGTCCAAGTTCAGCACCCACAGCCACGAGCAGCAGCAGGCCGAGAACATCCGCAAGATGCTGCTGGCGATGGCCCAGGACATCCGGGTCGTCCTCATCAAGCTCGCCGACCGGCTCCACAACATGCGCACGCTGTACGGGCTGCCGTCCGAGAAGCAGCAGCGCATCGCCCGCCAGACGATGGAGATCTACGCACCGCTGGCCGAGCGGCTCGGGATCTGGCAGATGAAGTGGGAGCTCGAGGATCTCGCCTTCAAGGCGCTCGAGCCCGAGCGCTTCCGCGAGCTGGCCAAGCTGCTCGACACCCGCCGGAAGGGCCGCGAGACCTACATCGAGCGAGCCATCGCGGAGCTGACGCCCAAGCTCAAGGCGGCCGGCATCGAGGCCGACCTCCAGGGTCGCCCGAAGCACATCTACAGCATCTGGAAGAAGATGGAGCGCAAGGGCGCGGAGTTCGGCGAGATCTACGACGTCTACGCCATCCGCATCCTGGTCGACGAGGTCCGCGACTGCTACGCCGCGCTCGGCATCGTCCACTCGATCTGGCGACCCATCCCGGGCCAGTTCGACGACTACATCGCGGTCCCCAAGAACAACCTCTACCAGTCGCTCCACACCGCCGTCATCGCCCTCGACGGCAAGCCGCTCGAGATCCAGATCCGGACCCAGGCGATGCACCAGGTGTCCGAGGTCGGCATCGCGGCGCACTGGCGCTACAAGGAGGGCACCAAGTCCGACCGCGAGTACGACGCCAAGCTCGCCTGGCTCCGCCAGCTGCTCGACTGGCAGCGCGACGTCAGCGACGCGACCGAGTTCGTCGAGGGCATCAAGCTCGACATCTTCCAGGACCAGGTCTTCGTGTTCACGCCCAAGGGCGACATCAAGGACCTGCCGGCGGGCGCGACACCGCTCGACTTCGCGTATCGGATCCATACCGATGTCGGGCACCGCACGATCGGGGCCAAGGTCAACAACCGGCTGGTGCCGCTCGACTACCGGCTGAAGAACGGCGACATCGTCGAGATCGTCACGACCAAGGGCGAGCACGGTCCATCGCGCGACTGGATGAACGTCGTCAAGACCAGCCATGCGCGCGAGAAGATCCGCCAATGGTTCAAGCGCAAGGACCGCGACGAGAACATCGTCCACGGGCGTGAATCGCTCGAGCGTGAGCTGCGCCGCCTGGCGCGGACGTCGATCGCGGCCGTCGGACCGGACCAGATCGCCGAGGTCGCGAAGCACCTCAACTACGAGACGCTCGACGACTTCTACGCGGCCATCGGCTACGGCGCGGTCGGCGCGCAGGCGGTCGTCATGCGGCTCGGCGTCGTCGACGACAGCCAGAGCACGCTCCCGACGGTCGCCCCGCCGCAGAAGGTCGAGCGGACCGGCGGTGTCCGGGTCAAGGGGGTGGGCGACCTGCTCGTCCGCTTCGCCAAGTGCTGCCACCCGATCCCGGGCGACCCGATCGTCGGCTTCATCACCCGCGGCAAGGGCGTGACCGTCCACCTGCGGTCGTGCCCGACGGTCATCAACGAACGCGAGGTCTCGCGGCTGATCGACGTCGAGTGGGAGCACACCCCGACCGAGACGTATCCGATCGCCATCCGGGTCGAGGCGTTCGACCGGACGGGGCTGCTGAGCGACATCACCCAGGTCGTGGCCGAGAACAAGGTCAACATCATCGCCGCGCATGTCGGCGTGACCCCCGACCACACCGCGGTCGTGACCGCCACCATCCAGGTCCACTCGGTCTCGCAGCTCGCCCGCGTCATGAGCCGCATCGAGACGCTCAAGGACGTCATCTCGGTCCAGCGCGACCTCGGCTGAGGCGGTCGGCGGCCACGACCGCCCGCTAGACTCACGACCATGCCCAGCTTCCGCGCCCCACGCGGCACCCGCGACCTGCTGCCGCCGGAGACCGCCGCCTGGACGCGGCTCGAACGCCTCGCCGCTGACCTCGCCGCGCGCTACGGCTACCACCGGATCGAGACGCCCCTGTTCGAGCTGACCGATGTCTTCGAGCGCGGCGTCGGCGAGGTGACCGATATCGTCGAGAAGGAGCTGTTCCGGATCGCGCCCCGGACCGAGGAGGGCGAATCGTGGGCCCTCCGCCCGGAACCGACCGCCGGCATCGCTCGAGCCTATGTCCAGCACGGGATGCAGACCTGGCCACAGCCGGTGAAGCTGACCGAAACGGGGCCGATGTTCCGCTACGACCGACCGCAGGCCGGCCGCTACCGCCAGTTCTGGCAGTTCGACATCGAGGCGATCGGCGATGCCGGGCCGGCCATCGATGCCGAGATCATCGAGCTCGGCGCGCGGTTCTACGCTGAGTCCGGCCTCGCCGGCGTCGAGGTCCAGCTCAACTCGATCGGTGACCGCGCCTGCCGGCCGGCCTACGTCGAGACGCTGACCGCGTACTACCGCGACCGCGCCGCGTCATTGCCGGACCTCGAACGCGGGCGGCTCGAGCGCAACGTCCTGCGCCTGCTCGATTCGAAGGACCCGGCGATGGCGGCGCTCAACGCGGCGGCGCCGAAGATCACCGACCAGCTGTGCGACGACTGCGCCACCCACTTCGCGGGCGTCCGGGCGCATCTCGACGCGCTCGGGGTCCGCTATCGGCTCGAACCCGGGCTCGTCCGCGGGCTCGACTATTACACGCGGACCGCGTTCGAGTTCTACGTCATCGGGCGCGAGGGCCAGCAGCAGGCCATCGGCGGCGGCGGCCGATACGACGGACTCATCGAGCTCCTCGGCGGCCGCCCGACGCCCGGCATCGGCTTCGGGATCGGCCTCGACCGGCTGATCCTGGCACTGGCCGAGAGCGGCACGGCGGTCGCTGACGGCACGGAACCTGCCCCGGTCGCCGTCGTCGTCGGGGCCGATCCGGACGACACCGTCGCCCGGCTCCGGATCGCGACGGAGCTCCGGGCGGCGGGCATCGCGGCTCGTGCCGAGCTGGGCCGGCGGAAGCTCGGCAAGCAGCTCGAGGCGGCGGCGCGGGACCAGGCGCACTTCGCGGTCATCGTCGGCGACGAGCTGGCGACCGGCGAGGTCGGCCTGCGCGACCTGCCGGCCGGCACGCAGAAGCAGGTCCCGCTCGACGGCCTCGGCCGCGAGATCGAGCGCGCCCACGGGGCCCACCGCCACGGATCCGCTCCTGACTGACGTGGCGGACGACCGGTGGGCCGACGGGGACGCCTACGAGGCATACATCGGTCGCTGGAGCCGGGCGATCGCCGACCGGTTCGTCGACTGGCTGTCGATCGGTCCCGGTGCGCGCTGGGTCGACGTCGGCTGCGGCAGCGGGGCGCTGACCGCGACGATCCTCGCGCGGGCGGACCCGGCCGTGGTCCGTGGGGTCGACTCGTCGTCGGCGTTCGTCGAGGCAGCACGGGGGCGGATCGCGGATCCGCGGGCGAGCTTCGCCATCGGCGATGCGACATCGCTCCCACTCGATGCCGCCTCGAGCGACGCGGTCGTCTCCGGTCTCGTCCTCAACTTCATCCCGGACCTCGCCGCCGCGCTCGGCGAGATGCGGCGCGTGGCCGGACCCGGCGCGACGGTCGCGGCCTATGTCTGGGACTACGCCGGGATGGAGCTGATCCGCGCCTTCTGGGACGCGGCGGTCGCCCGGGATCCCGGCGCGCGTCCGCTCGACGAGGCGGTCCGTTTCCCGATCTGCGCGCCCGGGCCGCTGGCCGGCGCGTTCGAGGGCGCCGGACTCTCGACGGTCGAGACCAGCGCGATCACGGTCCCGACCACCTTCATCGACTTCGATGACTACTGGACGCCGTTCCTGCGCGCGACCGGGCCGGCGCCCGCGTACGTCGCATCGCTTGACGACGACGCGAGGTCGGCTCTCCGCGACCGCCTGCGTTCGTCCCTCCCGATCGCCCCCGACGGCGGCATCCGGCTGGTCGCGCGGGCATGGGCGGTGCGTGGTCGCAACGATCGATGAGGGATCCGGCGATCTGATCCGATCCTGACCGTGCGTTTGGCGTCCGGCCGGCGTGTATGTAGTGTGACCGCACCGATGGCCCTCGCCGAATCGACCGAACTCGCCTACGAGCGCGCCTTCCAGACGCACTGGGGCGACGTCTTCCGGTTCGCGCTCGCCTGGACCAACGACTGGGCGGCCGCCGAGGACCTCGCCCAGGAGGCATTCCTGCGCCTGTGGGACAACCGCGGTCGTCTCGATTGGGACCGGCCGGTCCTGCCCTGGCTGCTCGTCGCCACCCGGCGGCTGGCGACCGACCGATTCCGGGCACTTCGACGCCGCCTGTCGCTGTCGCCCGCGACGCCGCCCGAGACCCTCGACCAGGCGGTCCAGGCGCGCTGGCTCGATGTCTGCGCCGCGCTGACCGACCTGTCCTCCTTGGAACGTGCCGCCCTCGTCCTGACCGCCGTCGAAGGCGCGCCCTATGACGAGGCGGCACTGGTCCTCGGCACGACGCCGGGTGCCCTGCGCGCGGCGGTGAGTCGCGCCCGAACGAAGTTGGAGAACGCCTGATGGAACCGCGTCGCGTCGATCGCATCCTCGAGGAATGGGCGGCCGTCACGGGGCGGGCCCGCCGGCCGGCGAGCCCGCCGCGTCGGTCCGGGGTGACGGCCGGACGGGCCGGTGCGACCCTGGCCGGTGCGACCCTGGTCGTGGCCGCGCTGGCGATCGCGATCGCCGTCATGGGTCGGATCGGTCCGGACCGCGGGGTCGGCGCCATCGTGACCGCGCCGCCGAGCGCCGCGCCGACGCCAGCCCTCACGGCGGCGCCGACCGTGACCCCGTCGCCGACCCCGACGGCGAGCCCCAGCCCCACGCCGAGCCCGACCCCGACGCCGAGCCCCACCGCGACCCCGGTGCCGACGATCGGCCCGTGCGATCCAGGGTCACTGGCCGCGAGGATCACCGCCTGGGAAGGCGCCGCCGGTCACCGCATCGCTGACATGGAGCTGACGAACGCGGGGACCACGACCTGCCGCCTTGCGACGATGGCGCGGCCACAGCTCGTCGACGGCCATGGCTCGGTCCTGATCGACGGCACCGATCCGGGACCGTCCAGCTCGCTGACCCTGGCGCCGGGGGACGTCGTCAAGACATTCGTCCAGGACGCCAACTACTGCGGTCCCGACCCGGTCGCGCCTGTGTCCGTGGCGTTCGTGCTGGACAAGGGCGGTCGATTCGTCGCGACGCCGCTGTCGCCGACCGATGCCACCGTGCCGCCGTGCAACGGCGCACCGGGGTCGAAGGGCGACATCGAGATGCAGCCATGGGCACGCTGACCGTCCGCCGCCTCCCGGCCGTCCTCCTGACGGCTCTGCTGGTCTTCGGGTGCTCGAACGCGGTGTCGGCGAGCGTGGCCATGACGCCGCCCGCCCCCACGACCACGCCGACCTCGCCGGTGGCGGCGGCATCGCCCGCCGCAGGCACGTCGACCCCGGCCACGACTGTGACCCCGACGCTGGCCCACCTCATCGGCCAGAAGCTGGTCGTCCGCATGGACGGGACCACCCCGAGTGCCAGCCTGCTCGGGCGCATCCACCGCGGTGAGATCGGCGGCATCATCCTGTTCGGCTTCAACATCACCACGAGGCAGGCCCTGATCGCGCTGACCGCACGGCTCCAGGCCGCGGCCAGAGCGGGCGGCCAGCCGCCGCTGCTCATCGCGGTCGACCAGGAGGGCGGGTCGATCAAGCGCATCCCGTGGGCACCGCCCACGCTGTCCGTGCCGCGCATGGGTCAGCTCGACAGCACGACCATCGCCCGCGACCAGGGTGCCGCGACCGGCTCGGCGTTGCGGGGGCTCGGGATCAACGTCGACTTCGCTCCGGTCGCGGACGTGCCAGCGACCACGGCATCGTTCATGTATCGCGAGGGCCGGACCTGGTCGTTCAGCGCGGTCCACACCGCGGCGCTGTCGAATGCCTTCGCCACCGGCCTCGAGTCGAAGGGCGTCATCCCCTCGATGAAGCACTTCCCTGGCCTCGGCTTCGCGACCCGCAACACCGACAGCTCGGTCGTGACCATCCGGATGTCGACGTCGCGGCTCGCGCCGGGCCTCCGCCCGTACCGCACGGCCATCGCCCGGCACATCCCGCTGATCATGCTGTCGAACGCGACCTACACGGCGTACGACAGCACGCATGCGGCCGGCTGGTCCCGGGTCATCACCCAGACGCTGCTCCGGCATGACCTCGGGTTCAGCGGCGTGACGATCACCGATTCGCTCAACGGGACGGCCGCCGCTCGCGGTCTGTCGAGCCGGACGCTGGCGGTCCGCGCCGCGATCGCCGGGACCGACATGCTGCTGCTGACCGGTTCCGAGGCGTCATCCGCGGCCGTCTTCGCCACTCTCCTGACCGACGCCCGCAACGGCACCATCCCGAGGACCCGGCTGACCGCCTCGTACGGTCGGATCCGGGCCATGAAGGCCGGCCTCTGACCGGATCGTTCAGCCGACGAGGAGCCTGACCGAGACGAGCGTCCCGATCGCGATGATCGCGACGCGCAGGGCCAGCGGCGACAGCCGTCTGCCGACCACCGCGCCAAGCTGACCGCCGATGGTCGACCCGATCGCCAGCAGGATGGCCGGCCCCCAGGCGACGGGGGCGACGAGGATGAAGATGATCGCGGCGACCGAGTTGACCACCGCGGTGATCACGTTCTTGAGCCCGTTGAGCCGCTGCAGGTCGTCGTCGATCAGGATCGCCAGCAGCGCGATCAGGATGACTCCCTGCGCGGCCCCGAAATAGCCGCCGTAGATGCCCGTCAGATAGATGCTGATGGTCAGGACCGGTCCGCCGCCGCGCCGCGGGTCGTGACCGAGCCGGAGCCGGCGTGCCGCGACCCACGCGGACAGCCGCGGCTGGACCGCGACCAGGCCGCAGGCGACCAGGATCAGGATCGGCACGATCCGTTCGAACGCGGCGGCCGGCAGCACCAGCAGGAGGGCGGCCCCGGTCAGGCCGCCCAACCCGGCGGCGATCATCAGCGGGAGGGCGCGCGAGCGTTGTCCGGCCAGCTCGCGCCGGTAGCCGATCGACCCGCTGATGGACCCGGGTACCAGTCCGACCGTGTTCGACACGTTGGCGACGATCGGCGGATAACCGAGCAGCAGCAGGGTGGGGAAGGTGATCAGCGAGCCCGACCCGACGATGGTGTTGACGGCCCCGGCCGCCATGCCGGCCGCGATGATGACGATGGCCTCGAGCGGATCGATCAAGCCGGGTCTCCTGGGTGGGTCGCCGGCGGAGCGTACAGAAAGCGGGCTACACTCGCCGGGTCGCCAGCCAGCCCCGAGGTACCCGATGACCAGACCGCGCCGGGTCATGCACAGCCCGACGGCCGAACCGGAACCGTTCGATCCGGCCGCGTTCCCCGGGCTCGACGAGCGCCGACGCGCCGATGGAGGCGCCGCCAGCGCGCGTTGGCTCGAGCTGGTCGCCTCGGCCCCGACGGTCATCGCGGACGGTGCGATGGGCACGATGCTGTTCGCCAACGGCCTGATGTTCGGCGACCCGCCCGAGGTCTGGAACCTGTCGAAGCCCGACGTCGTGCGACGCATCCACCGGGGCTACCTCGACGCCGGGTCGCGGATCCTCATGACCAACACGTTCGGTGGCAACCGGATGCGACTCAGCCTGCACGGGCTCCAGGATCGGGTCGCCGAGCTCAACCAGACCGCGGCGATCCTCCTGCGCAACGAGGTCGACGCGGCAGGTGGTGACGCGCTGGTGGCGGGCGACATCGGCCCCAGCGGCGCGATCCTTGCCCCGACGGGAACGCTCGACTACGACGAGGCAGTCGACATCTTCGCCGAGCAGGCCGCGGCTCTCGTCGCCGGCGGCGTCGATCTCGTGTGGATCGAGACGATGTCCGACCTGCTCGAGATCAAGGCCGCCATCGAGGGCGTCCGACGCGTCTCGCCGGGGATCGCGCTGATCACGACCATGACGTTCGACACGCGCGGCCGGACGATGATGGGCGTGACGCCGGAGCAGGCGGTCGCCTCGCTGACGGCGTGGGGCGCCGACGCCGTGGGCGGCAACTGCGGCAACGGACCCGACGAGCTGATCACGGTCATCGAGCGGATGCGCGCGGCGGACCCGGACGCGGTCCTGGTCGCCAAGTCGAACGCGGGGATGCCCGAGCTGGTCGACATGCGCGCGGTCTACCGTGCCGAGCCCTCGACGATGGCCTCGGCGGCGGTGGCCATGCGCGACGCCGGCGCGTCGATCGTCGGTGGCTGCTGCGGGACGACGCCCGACCATCTGCGCGCGATCGCGGCCAGCGTCGCGTCCTGACCCGACGGCCCCGACCGCAGGGTCGATCAGGCCGGATCGTCGAACTGGAGGATGGCCAGCACGTTCCCGTCGGGGTCCTTGAACCAGGCCGCGAGACCCGCCCCGATCCGGGCGATCCCGTCCTCCGTGCGGGGTGTCTCGTACGATTCGAACACGACGCCGCGCGCCCGAAGATCGGCGACCTCTGCCGTGATGTCGTCCACCGTGAAGGCCATCTGGGTGTGCGTCCCGGACGAGACCACGGACCCGCGCGAGATCGCGAAGACGCTGCCGACGGCGGTCCGGTAGAGGACCGCGCCGGGCCTCACCGCGAACGGCTCGAAGCCGAGGACGCCTTCATACCAGGTCCGCAGGCGCTCGAGATCGGCGGTGGGAAGGGTGGTGTGGGCGCGCTTGTCGGCCAGCATCGTGGTCCTCGGCATGGGTCGGCGCCGCTCGCTCGTCGGTCGGGTCCGGCGGATACGATACCTCTGCCATGACCGACATCCCGCCGAGCCTTGCCACGCCTTATCGCACGCACACCTGCGGCCAGCTGCGCGCCGACGATGCGGGCTCGCCCGCCCGTCTGGCCGGCTGGGTCCACCGCCGACGCGACCATGGCCAGCTGATCTTCCTGGACCTGCGCGACCGGCACGGCATCACCCAGGTCGTGATCGACAAGGCCGATGCGCCCGAGGCCCATGCCCGGGCCAGCAGGGTCCGCCCCGAGTTCGTCGTGTCGGTGGCGGGGGTGGTGGCACCGCGGCTGCCGGGAACCGAGAACGCCAGGTTGCCGACCGGCGCGATCGAGCTCCAGGCCACGGACGTCGACATCCTGGCCGAGGCCAAGACGCCGCCGTTCTACATCAACGACCCCGACGCGACGGTCGATGAGATCCTGCGCCTGAAGTACCGCTACCTCGACATCCGGCGCGAGCCGATGCAGCGCCGGCTCATGCTGCGCAGCCGGATGGTCCAGGCCATCCGCGAGGTCCATCACGCCAACGGCTTCGTCGAGGTCGAGACACCGACCCTCATCAAGAGCACCCCAGAGGGTGCCCGGGACTTCATCGTCCCGAGCCGCCTCCAGCCCGGGACGGTCTACGCGCTGCCGCAGAGTCCGCAGCAGCTCAAGCAGCTGCTGATGGTGGCCGGCATCGACCGCTACATGCAGATCGCCCGCTGCTACCGCGACGAGGACCTGCGCGGCGACAGGCAACCCGAGTTCACCCAGCTCGACCTCGAGATGAGCTTCGTTGACGAAGCGACGGTGACCGACTTCGTCGAGGCGATGGCGATCGAGGTCTCGCGCGCGACCGTCCCGGACCGGCCGATCCTCGCGGCCCCGTTCCCGCGGCTGACGTTCGAGGAGGCGATCGAACGGTTCGGCTCGGACAAGCCCGACGTGCGCTTCGGGATGGAGCTGGCCGACCTCGGTCCCGTGCTCGTCGGCGCCGACGGCGCGCCGGCATCGGGCTTCGGCGTCTTCGATTCGGCGCTCGCGGCCGGCGGACGGGTGAAGGCCATCGTGGCGCCCGGGCTGGCCGGCGTGACGCGGCGTGAGATCGACGAGCTGACCGAGCGTGCTCGCCGGTTCGGCGCGAAGGGCCTTGCCCACCTGTCGCTGGCGGATGGCGAGATCAAGGGTCCGATCGCCAAGTTCCTGGCCGACGACACCAAGCGGGCGATCGTCGAACGGGCCGGCGCCTCGGAAGGCGACCTCATCCTGATCGTCGCCGACACGCACGACATCACCGCCGACGTCCTCGGCCGGCTGCGGGTCGAGCTCGGCGATCGGCTCGGGCTGGCCGATCCGAACGTGCTGTCGTACGTGTGGGTCAACCGCTTCCCGATGTACCAGTGGGATGTCGATCTCGGGCGCTGGCACGCGACCCACAACCCGTTCAGCGGGGTCCTGCCCGAGGACGAGGCCCTGCTCGTGACCGCATCGGGCGATCCTGACCGGCCGTCGCCCGACGATCCTGCAGGCCGGGCGCGGGCGCTCCAGTACGACCTGGCGCTCAACGGCTGGGAGCTGGGCGGTGGCTCGATCCGGATCCACCGGCGCGAGCTTCTCGAGCGGTCGTTCCGGCTCCAGGGCCACTCGCTCGAGGCGATGCACGAGAAGTTCGGGGCCGTCCTCGACGCGTTCGACTACGGGGCGCCGCCGCACGGCGGGATCGCCCTCGGCATCGATCGCTGGGCCGCGCTGCTCGCCGAGCAGACGAACATCCGCGAGGTGATGGCGTTCCCCAAGACGCAGTCCGGCACGGATCCGATGCTGGAGGCGCCGTCGATCCCGGAGCCGGGCCAATACGAGGAGCTCGGCCTTCGGTTCGTGGGCGTTCCGCGCGAGCCGCAGACCTGAGCGGCCCGACCGGACCGCTCGACTGGTTCGCGCAGCGTCCACGGCTGGCGGCCCTGCTGGGCGCGACGTGCATCTCGTTCTCCGGGGTCTTCTACCTCTACGCGGCGGTCCAGCCGTCGACCGGCACGTTCTACCGGGCGGTGTTCGGGCTGCCGCTGCTCGTGCTCGTCGCCTTCGGGGAGTGGCGGCGCTACGGTCCGCTGCCGCGCAAGACGATCCAGCTCGCCGCCATCGCGGGCCTGTTCTTCACCGGCGACCTGATGTTCTGGCATCACGCCATCGAGGCCGTCGGGGCGGGGCTCGCGACCGTCCTCGGCAACCTGCAGGTCATCATCGTCGGCTTCTTCGCCTGGCTGTTCCTGGGCGAGCGCCCGTCCCGCGCGACATTGCTTGCGCTCCCGATCGTGCTGGCCGGCGTGATCCTGATCTCGGGCGTGGTCGGGACGGGCGCGTACGGGGCGGCGCCGCAGCTCGGGGTGGTCCTCGGTATCGCCACGGCCGTGTGCTACTCCGGGTACCTGCTCATCATCCGCTGGGGCGGTCGGGACGCACGACGACCGGCCGGTCCGGTGGCGGTCGCGACAGCGATGGTGGTGGCCGCGTCCTTCGTTGTCGGCGAGCTGGTCGGCGACCTTGATCTGACACCTGGTCCGCAGAGCCTGTTCTGGCTGGCGATGCTCGGCATCAGCGCGCAGTCTGCGGGCTATCTGCTGATCTCGATCTCGCTCCCACGTCTGCCCGCGATCATCACCTCGGTCATCCTGTTGAGCCAGCCCGTGATGTCGATGGGTCTGGCCATCGTCCTGCTCGGGGAGACGCCGTCGCCGACCCAACTGCTCGGGGTCGGGCTGGTCATCGGTGGGATCGCGGGCGCCACGGTCCCGGTCGCGCGGGTCAGGGATGGGTTGATGCGATCGAGGACAGCGCCGACATCGGAGTAGGAGAGAGCGCCCGCCGCCACAGGCCGCCCGCTGCCGCCCGCTGCCGCCCGACCGGACGCCGCCGCCCGACCGGACGCCCCTGCCAGTCGGCTGGTGACCCGCGGTCAACGATTTCGACAGCGGAAACAAGCGACGCGCACGCAGCGCGTCGCCCGTTGACCCGCGGTCACCGAATCCGTCACGAGGGGTCGGTGTCACCTCGCTATCGGCCCGGCCGTTGACCTCGAGTCACCGATCCACGCCTCATCGGGCATCCGCGCTCGCATTCGATCCAAGTTCGGTGACCCCAGGTCACCACGGCGACGCGCAGCCGCGCCCGCGCGCACGGTCGTGCCGGAATCGGTGACCCACGGTCACCACCACGCCACGGAGCGGCCGCCGCCCTGACATTCGCGCTGGATTCGGTGACCCCCGGTCACCCCCGACGGCAGACGGCAGACGGCAGACGACGGACCACAGACGGCAACGGCCGGCGACAGACAGCAGACGACAGACAGCAGACGACAGAGGGCGGCCGACCGCGCCCCCCCAGTTCACCCCCGGCTCGCGCCCGTGGCACGCCGCGATCAGGGTTCGGTGAGCCCGGCCTCGGCTGCCACGTCGGCGCCCCATTCGTGGGTATGTCCGGCGGGCGGATCGGGCGGACCCTCGTACTCCGGCAGGTCAGCCTCGGGCGTGTCGACGTCGTGGATCACGCCGGGATCGCCCATCTCGACGATCCTCGCCGGGACGACAGCGAGGATCTCCTCAACGACCTGCGGAGGCATGCGGTCCGGGGCGATCGCACGCAATGCGTCGAGCCACGCCGTGGGCAGCAGCACGGGCCAGCCGGGTTCGCCGTGCCATGCCGGCCGAAGGATGGTCGCAGGGTCCATCCCGTGCGTCTCGATGAGCGACGTGATGGTCTCGGGCCCGACCCACGTCATCCGACCCGGCCAGAGCAGGACCGCGGTCGTATCGTGGACCTCGGCCAGTGCGAGCTCGGTGCCGCGGACCATCTGGCCGACGGGGCCTGCCTCGGGCGGGGCCGGGGCGCCGGATGTGGCCTCGGAGCCCGCCAGCGCAGCCGCCACGGTGCCCTCCGGATCCGGCGACACGACGACGATCGGCAGCGCCCCACCGGACCACGCCAGGTCGGCCAGGCGCCGAACCCGTGGTTGGCCGAGTGTGTCCGCGAGCGACCCCTCGACCGAGGACGACAGGATCACGGCGGCGACGGTCACGCGCGGCCGCCCTGGCGATAGGTCACGAGGAGGGTGCCGGAGACCTGCGTCGCCGCCACGTCGCCGAGGAGGGCCGCATAGCCGGCGCCGGCCCGCTCATCGCCCCAGCTGTGGGCGACCGGATACCAGCCGGCAGCCGCCAGGCGAGCCGCCTCGATGCGGTAGAACTCGAAGGCCACACCCTGCGTCACGGCAGGGTAGAGCTGGATCAGGATCGATCCGCTGTCGAGTCGCGGCGGCGGGATGTCCGCCCCGCACGCGAAGCAATGGACGTTGCCGACGGGCATCTCCGCTTCGCAGTTCGGACAGAGCTCGTAGCGGGCCATCGTCGCAGCATAGGGTGCCGCGTCAGTCGCGGTCCAGCCATCCGTGGCACAATCGGGCGTCCCCTCGACCTGGAGATCCATCCGCCCGTGCCCGACGCCCCGACCCCGAACCCGACCACCGATCCCGAGCGCCCGACCACGACGGCCGTCCGCGCCGACCTGCGCAACGTGGCCATCGTCGCCCACGTGGACCATGGCAAGACCACGCTCGTGGACGCGATGCTCCGCCAGACGGGTGCGTTCCGCTCGAACCAGGCGGTCGTCGACCGGGTCATGGATTCGGGCGATCTCGAGCGCGAGAAGGGCATCACCATCCTGGCCAAGCAGACGACCATCGACCACGCAGGCGTTCGCCTCAACATCGTCGACACGCCCGGCCATGCAGATTTCGGTGGCGAGGTCGAGCGCTCGCTGCTGATGGTCGATTCGGTCCTCCTCCTCGTCGACGCCGCCGAGGGGCCGCTGCCCCAGACGCGCTACGTCCTGCAGAAGGCCATGGCCCGGCGGCTTCCCGTCGTCGTCGCCATCAACAAGATCGACCGCAGCGACGCGCGCCCGGGCGAGGTGCTCGATGAGATCTATGAGCTGTTCATGGACCTCGGCGCGGACGCGCACCAGATCGAGTTCCCGATCGTGTACACCAACGCCAAGGCAGGCACGGCGACGCGCGACCTGGCGGAGACAGGCACGGATCTGCGGCCGCTGCTCGACCTGCTCGTCGAGGTCACGCCGCCGGTGACCTACACGCCCGGCCATCCGCTCCAGCTGCTCGTCACCAACCTGTCGGCCAACGAGTACGTCGGCCGGATGGCCGTCGGTCGGATCTGGAACGGCACCATCCGGACCGGCCAGCGCATCACGGTCCTGCGCGAGGATGCCGACGACACCGCCGGGAGCATCGAGCCGGGCCGGACCGTCACCCTGAGCGGCACCGTGACCAGCCTGCAGACGGCCCACGGCATCGAGCGCGTCGACATAGAGGAGGCCGGGCCGGGCGACATCGTCAGCGTCGCCGGGCTGCCCGAGGTGACCATCGGCGATACCCTGACCGATCCGTCCGACCCGCGGCCGCTGCCGCGGCTCGACGTGGACGCGCCGACCCTGCGGATGACGTTCGGGGTCAACACGTCGCCGCTTGCCGGCCGGGAGGGCAAGTTCGTCACCAGCCGGCAGATCAAGGCTCGCCTCGACAAGGAGGTCCTCGGCAACGTCTCGATCGAGGTCCGACCATCCGATTCGAGCGAAGCGTTCGAGGTCCGCGGTCGCGGTGAGCTCCAGCTGGCCGTCCTCATCGAGCAGATGCGGCGCGAAGGCTACGAGCTCACGGCCTCGCGCCCGGAGGTGCTCCTGCGCGAGGTCGGCGGCGAGGTCCAGGAGCCGTACGAGCGGATCACCATCGACATCCCGCCCGAGTACATCGGCGACGTCCAGACCGCGATCGCCGGCCGGAAGGGCCGGCTCGAGCAGATCTCGACCGACACGGACGGCCGCGTCCGGATGGAGTTCGTGCTGCCGGTCCGCGGCCTCATCGGCTATCGCGGCCAGCTGCTGACCGACACCCGTGGCACCGCGCTCCTCCACCAGATCGGCGAGGGCTACGGGCCATGGGCCGGCGAGGTCACGCACAGGACCAACGGCGTCCTCGTCTCGGACCGGGCCGGTACCTCGAACGCCTATGGCCTGTTCAACCTCGAGCAGCGGGCCGAGCTGTTCATCGGCGCCGGTGTCGAGGTCTACGAGGGGATGATCGTCGGCGAGAACAGCCGGTCGGGCGACATGGACGTCAACCCGACCAAGGAGAAGAAGCTGACCAACATCCGGACCCACTCACACGACGAGTCGCTCCGGTTGACGCCGGCGCGTCCGATCACGCTCGAGACCGCGCTCGAGTTCATCGCCGCCGACGAGCTGGTCGAGGTCACCCCCCAGTCGATCCGCCTCCGCAAGAGGTCCCTCGCCCAGCACGACCGACGACGGGCGGCGGGGCAGGCCGAGGATCTGCGCCGAGCCACCGAACGCGAGCCGACGACGGCCGGCTGACCGGACGCGACGAACGCCGACGATCCTGGCCGTCCGGCTGCCTCCATCCACGCTTGGCGGATCGCGACACTACGGTCGGAGGCCCTGCCAGCCCACAGACAGCATGTCATCGGCCTCGCCACTCAAGTCGACCGGTTCGGACCACACGGTCTGAAGATCAGACCCGTCGGCCCGCACGGTCCGAACCTGGATCGACGAGGCGTTCGTATCGCACAGGCCGGCGTCGAAGAGGATCCGGCTCGAGTCCGGAGCCCAATCGACGAACTCACACGCGTCCATGGCGACTCGCCTCAGATTCGATCCGTCCGCGTCGATCACGTAGAGGTCGTTGAGCTGGCGCTGTCCATCGAACGAGATGAATGCGATCGACGACCCATCCGGAGACCATCGACTGAGCAGCGGATCGACCGACGATGGTGTCAGTGCGGTCAGGGAGCCGTCCTCGATCTGCAGGACGAAGATGGCGGTGCTGCCGTCTGCCCTGGTCGCCGTGAGGAGGATTCGCGCGCCGTCGGGGGACCACACCAGCGGGTACAGAGACTGCATCGCCATGCCTGCCTGGCCCGAGTGCTCGCCGATGTCGAAACCGGCGGGGAAGTCGACGGATCGCTCGACCGGATGTGCCCCGTCGGCGTCCGCGAGATAGAGCCGCCACGCGTTCGAGAAACGGGGTTCGGCCAAGAGAGCGAGGCGATCACCGGCGTCGGACCACGTGGGAAGGATCGAGTCCATGCCTGCGGGCCCGAGGCGCGATGTGGTTCCGGATCGCAGATCCGTGATGACCGCCGCGGGAGAACCATCGACGAGCACGTTCGAGGTGATCGACCGACCATCGTTGGACCATTGGAGAGGACCGTTCGGCTCCCACGTCTCCGGCACGTGGACCGGGGTCAACGTGCCGGTTCGCGGATCAAGGACCATGAGTGACCACCCCTGGCTGGTTGGATCGTTGCTGATGCTGGGCTTGCTGGCCCCGGACCAGAACGCCAGTCGGCCTCCGTCCCGCGACCACGTGACGAAGAGCGCTGGAACGTCCGACCAGTGACCGTCCACGTGCCCGCTGGCGTCGACCACCGTGACGCCACCTTCCGGGGGTCCGAACGCGATCGATCCATTTCGGAGTGGGTTCGGTCTCCGAAGCAACGCGGCAGCCACCGCGATCGAGATGAGCAGTCCTGCGACCAGCAGGGCGACGACGGCCACCCGCATGATCCGGCCAGCCCAAAGGTGATCGACGATCGATGGCCCGTGACCCGACCAGGGCCAGCGAACGGCAGCGCGGCGGCGTTGGGGCCGGACCGCGACCTCGCGCGCGACCCCATCCGCGACGATCGCACCGAGCCCCAGAGCAGGCTCGCGCAGCAGCGCGTCGCGGATCTGGTCGTCGGTCAGGCGCGTCATCGATGGCTTCATCGACGTTCGACCTCGAGGGCGCGTTCGAGCGACCGTCTGGCGGCATGCAGGCGCCACATGGCAGTGCCCTTCGGGATCCGCAGAAGATCCGCGATCTCGGTCACGGACCGGCCATCGACGTGATGGAGCACCAGGATCGATCGCTTGTCGGCATCGAGGCGATCGAATGCCCGCCGGATCGCATCGTTCGTGGACAGATGATCGCTTGGGACCGGATCGTCAGAAGCCGGTCCGTCGCCCATGACTCCGTCCATGCTGATCTCTCGCACGGCCACCCGGCGGCGGCCCCGCATGTTGCTGCGACAACCGTTGACGAGGATCCGGGAGAGCCATGCGTCGAACCGTTCCGGATCTCGAAGATTGGGTAGCGCTTGCCAGACCTGGACGCACACGTCCTGGACCACGTCCCGACCGTCGGGCTCATTCCCGATGATCGAGATCGCCAGCCGGAGCAACCGCTCGATCCGAGGACGGATGAGATCGTCATACGCGCTCGCATCACCGTGCTGGGCGCGGCGCACAAGGTCGACGTCCCCACGAACGGCCGGAGCCTCCGCGTCCGCGAGCGCAGTCCCGTGTGGTGAGCCCATCGCGTCCATCTTGCGTGAGCTCGGTTCGTTGTGAGGGTCGTCCGGCTGCCGTCGGACATGGTCGTTCAACGTTCAGCCGGGGTGGTCTGCGATGGCCGGGGCCGGTGCCGTGAGAAGTCGGGACACGGTCACCGCCGACCCTGACCGGGGATCCACCCATGTGATCGTCAGGCGCAGGCGAGTGCCGGACGGGACGGGCCGAGCATCGAGATGCGCCTGGTACGGCACGGACGACAGCAGGATCCCGCCCCACGCCTCGGCATCGCCCAGTGTCGGTCGGGCTTCGGCCAGCAATGACCCACCCATATCGAGGAGTCTGACCTCCAGGGAACTCAGTCCGGGCGGTGCCGCGCCAACGACCGACAGAATGAGTCGGTCGTCGGCTCTCCGTGCTGACAGACCGAGGACGATCGCCGAAGAGTCAGGTCCGACGACGACGGACCGATGAGCCAGCACCGTCGTTGCCCCGGCACCGAGCTCGCCCGTCACGATGACGTCGACCGGCATCGACCAGGGCGGGCCGATCACGGGCAGTGTCTCGACGATCCGACCTGCCGCGGGCACGTCCAGATCGATCCCGCCGATCGCCGCCCCGGCGACGATCGCTGCGATGTGGAGCCTGCCCAGCGGGCGGTCTGTGCTCCCTCGCACCTCGATGCTGCCTCCGACGACCGCTTCGCCGTCCGCCGGCCGCACGAGGGTGAGCCCGCTGACCTGCTGGGGTGACGACGGAGCCAGTGCGGCGATGGCCGAACCGCCGAGCGGCGACGTCCCCGCGGTGCCCGGGGCCGTCGAAAGGTGCCCTGCGAAGCCCAGCCCGATCAGGCCACCCATGAGTCCCACCAGCGCAAGGATCCAGCGGCTCGAGTGACCGCTTGCCACACGCGCGGGGATCAGGTCCTCGATCTGCCAGTCACCCGCGCTGGCGGCCGACGCGAGGACAGCGTCAGCTGGATCCTGGAGCGTCCGGATGAGGCCCGTCGATACGGTTCGATCGTCCATCACAGACAAAGACGCCCGCCGGTGCCGGCGCATTTGGTCGAAGTTCGACGGACGCGGAACCTGAGCGGCGAGACGCGAGTGGCGAGGTCCGGTGAGGCGACTCAGCGGCCCTGGCGATAGCTCGGCGTGCCCGGCTGCTGTCGTCGCCAGGCCATGTGGAGCAGGACGCTCGCCCACATCCGGTACGGGCGCCAGACGTCGGACATCGCGGTCCAGGTCGCGTCGTCGGGCGGCTCCGCGAGCCCGTAGAGGGCGGCGACGGCATTCCGGCTGATGTCATCGACCATCGGCACGGCGTCGGCGACGCCACAGCCACGCAACAGGATCGCTGACGCGGTCCATGGGCCGACCCCGGGCAGTGCCTGGAGCTCCGCGAGCGCCTCGGCCTCGGGCAGCATCCGCAGCCGCTCGGTGTCGAGGCGGCCGTCGATGGCGGCCCTGGCGAGGTCGTGCAGCCGCTCGACCTTGACCTGCGCGAGCCCGCTCACCGACGGCACCTCGAGCAGGCGCTTTGGCCGCGGGAAGGGCCGGACGGTCCGGCCGTCGATCTCGACCGCGTCGCCGTACTCCTCGGATAGACGGTCCTTGACGACGCGGGCCTGGCGCATCGAGATGCGCTGACCGATCACGAACGAGGTGGCCGCCTCGTACGCGGAATAGAAGCAGACGGGGCGGAGCCAGTCGAACTGCGCCTGCAGGGCGCCCAGGACCGGGTCGCGCTCGCCGACATCGGCCCAGCCGCGGCCGTCGTGATCGAGCGACAGCGAGCGGGCCGCCTGGCGCCGCACGGTCTCGACGTCGTCGGAGCCGTGCGCCTCGCCGTGGACCCTCCCGTCCGCCGTCTGCCAGACGTCGACCGCGGCGCTCTCGCGCCAGCCCTCGACGGGGAAGGTCATGAGCAGGCCGGCAGCGGTCCCGTGGGCGCCGATCCCGGCCGCGAACCCGCCCGCAAAGTCGCGAGCCGCAGCGAGCGAGAACCGCCCGAGCGGTTCGATGGTGAACGGGGTCACGCCACCGATGCTCTCACCGCTGTCCAGCGCGCTCGGCCGTGAGCGGCGCGCTGTCAGGCGCCGTATGCGCGGTAGGTCAGCTCGGTCGACTGGCCGCCGGTCCGGGTGTTGATCCGGGCGGTCGCGACCGCGGTGAGGACCAGCACGATCAGCGGGACGATGGTGATGAGGGCTGCGACGATCAACGTCATCGGGTGATCTCCATGCGGATGCGATGCGTCCAGCGTGCGGGCGCGGGCCGCTCGCCACTACGGCCGGTCGTCACCGATCGCCATGGACGAATGTCACATCCGGTCCCGCGCGATGGCTCGGGTGTACGATCGGGCCGATGCCGATCTACCTGGACCACGCCGCGACGACCCCGCTCCGGCGCGAGGTCCTCGACGCGATGTTGCCGTTCCTGACCGAGTCGTTCGGCAACCCGAGCTCGGCCCACAGCTTCGGGCGCAGCGCAAGGGCGGCTCTCGACGAGGCCCACGAACAGGTCGCCCGACGGCTCAACGCGCAGGGGCGCGAGATCGTCTTCACCTCTGGCGGCACAGAAGCCAACAACCTCGCGCTCAAGGGCGCGGCCTGGGCCGGCAAGGCGCGCGGCCATCGCATCGTCACCTCGTCGGTCGAGCACCACGCCGTCGGACACACCCTGCGCTACCTCGAGAAGTTCGGGT
The DNA here is from genome assembly GCA_036003325.1 of Candidatus Limnocylindrales bacterium. Lineage (GTDB taxonomy): Bacteria > Chloroflexota > Limnocylindria > Limnocylindrales > CSP1-4 > SPCO01. The sequence continues at coordinate 1,250 of DASYSM010000006.1, read as the reverse complement.
TCGAGATCGTCGAGCTGCCGGTCGACCGCTACGGCCGGGTCGACCCGGACCAGCTCGAGGCGGCGCTCAACGACAAGACCATCCTGGTCTCGATCATGCTCGCCAACAACGAGGTCGGCACGCTCCAGCCGATCGCCGAGATCGCGGCCCGGGTCCGCACGCGGAAGGGCGTGGTCCTCCATATCGACGCCGTCCAGGCCGCGCCGTACGTGGACCTCGACGTCGAGGCGCTGGGCGCCGATCTCGTTTCGCTCGGGGCGCACAAGTTCGAAGGGCCGAAGGGCATCGGAGCGCTCTACGTCCGCCACGGCACGCACATCCTCGCGCAGCAGCAGGGCGGCACCCAGGAGAGGCACCGCCGGGCGGGCACGGAGAACGTCGCAGGGGCGGTCGGCCTGGCGGCGGCCTATGACCTCACCTGCGAGGAGCGACCGACCACCGTCGCACGGCTGCGCTCGCAGCGCGAACGTCTTGCCGACGCGGTCCTGGCCGTACCCGGCGTCGAGGCGACCGGCCATCCCCGGGATCGGCTTCCGGGCATCCTGTCGGTGGTCGCCCGCGACACCGACGGGGCGTCCGTCGCGATGTCGCTCGACCTCGAGGGCATCGCCTGCTCGGTCGGCTCGGCCTGTACGACCGGCTCGACCGAGGTCAGCCACGTCCTGACCGCGATGGGCTACCCCGACGAGGAGGCGCGTGGAGCGCTTCGGCTGTCGCTGGGCCGGACGACAACGGACGATGAGGTTGCGGTCGCCGGCGATGTCGTTCCCCGGGTCATCGCATCGATGCGGCTCGGCAGCGTGGCGGTCGCGGCGGACCCGCTCGGCGAGGGCGTGCCCGCGTGAGTCGGATCCTGGTCGCGATGTCGGGCGGGGTCGACTCGTCCGTCGCGGCGGCGCTGCTGCACGGCCAGGGCCACGAGGTCGTAGGGGTCTGGATGCGCCTCCACGACGTTGCCGACACGTACTCCGAGTTCAAGAAGAGCTGCTGCTCGCTCGACGCCGCCGACGACGCACGCCGGGTCGCGGCGCAGCTCGACATCCCGTTCTATGTCATGAACCTCGAGCGCGAGTTCGACGCCGGCGTGCTGCAGCCGTTCCTCGACGCGTATCTCGGCGGCGAGACGCCGTCGCCGTGCGTCGACTGCAACACCTACGTCAAGTTCGGGGCGCTGCTCGGTCGGGCGCGGCACCTGTACGACTGCGAGGCCGTCGCGACGGGCCACTATGCGCGCCGCGACGTGGGTCCGG
>DASYSM010000005.1:0-1870 GCA_036003325.1 Candidatus Limnocylindrales bacterium | reverse complement strand
CGCTGTTCTTCAACAGCGACATCGTGATGGGCGTCATCCGCCCGGCCGAAGCGATGCCCGAGACCGTCTTCTACCGCAACGGCGAGGCCGACGAGATGCTCTACGTCCACGAGGGCGAGGGGCTCCTCGACACGGTCTTCGGGCCGATCCGCTACGGCCCGGGCGACTACCTCGTCCTGCCGATCGGCACGACCTGGCGTCTCGCTCCCGATGCCGGCAGCGCCCAGCGGATGCTCTATCTCGAATGTCCCTCGGAGATCGAGGCGCCGAAGCGCTATCGCAACGACTACGGCCAGCTTCTCGAGCACTCGCCGTATTCGCAACGAGACATCCGCCTGCCCGACGAGGTCTCGCCACGGACCGACGAGGGCGACTTCATGGTCAACGTCAAGATGCGCGGCCGGCTGACCGCCTACCACTACACGCACCATCCGTTCGACGTGGTCGGCTGGGACGGCTACCTCTGGCCGTTCGCGTTCAACATCGGCGATTTCCAGCCGATCACCGGTCGCGTCCACCAGCCGCCGCCGGTCCATCAGACGTTCGCCGCGCGCAACTTCGTCGTCTGCTCGTTCGTGCCGCGCAAGTTCGACTATCACCCGCTGGCGATCCCGGCGCCGTACAACCACTCGAACATCAACAGCGACGAGGTCATCTACTACGTCGCCGGCAACTTCATGAGCCGCCGCGGGGTCGGGATCTCATCGTTCACGCTCCACCCGGCGGGCATCCCGCACGGCCCGCACCCGGGCACGGCCGAGGCATCGATCGGCAAGGAGGCGACCGAGGAGCTGGCGGTCATGGTCGACACCTTCCACCCGCTCAAGATCACGCGGCAAGCGGCCGCCCTCGAGGACGGACGCTATCCGTATTCATGGCTGCCGGCCGAGGACGCCTCCGGCGAAGCCCGCGAGCTCAGCGACCGCGGGCCGGAGGCGTTCCCCGACTGATGCGCGAACCGCCATCATGTCCGCCATGACCGACCCGACCGCGCTCGCTCCCGTCCCCGGCGTCATCGACCTCCACGATCGGCTTCAGGCCGGCGAGACCCTCTACGGCTCGTTCGTCGGGCTTGGCTCGCCGGTCGCGACCGAGATCGTCGCCCGGGCCGGCTTCGACTGGCTGATCATCGACCTTGAGCACGGAGCGGGAACCGAATCAGAGCTGCTCGCCCAGCTCCACGCGACCGGCGCGACCAGGACGGCGGCCCTCGTCCGGCCGCAATCGGGGGAGAGGCTGCGGATCGGGCGGGCGCTCGACCTCGGTGCGCACGGGATCATGGTCCCGCGGGTCGATCTGCCGGAGCAGGCGCGCGAGGCGGTCTCGTTCATGCGCTACCCGCCCGATGGCGTGCGCGGCCTGGCGCTGTCCACGCGCGGTGCCGGGATGGGCGGGCTGGGGCACGGTGAGATGCCGGCGGTGCACCGCCGCCTCCTCGGGATCATCCAGGTCGAGTCGCCGAGCGCGGTCGAGCACGCCGCCGAGATCGCCGCCATCGACGGCGTCGACGTCCTGTTCGTCGGTCCGACGGATCTGTCGCACAGTCTCGGCGTTCCCGGCCAGTTCACCGATCCGCGCTATCTCGACGCGTTGCACGCCGTGATCGCGGCGACAGAGGCGGCCGGCAAGGCCGCCGGCATCCTGCTGTACGACACCGCCGTCCTGGCACGCCACCGCGACCTCGGCTTCCGGTTCATCGGGCTCGGCGCGGACGGTGCGTACGTCGCGTCGGGTGCGCGCGCGATGCTGGACGCTGCCCGGGCCTGAGCGCGGCCGTGGGGCCGTGCGCGCCCCGGGCCGGCGATCCAGTTCGTCGCTGCTCCGGTCCAGGCGGCGGGACATGCTGCGCGCGAACCCTGCGCGCGAACCC
>DASYSM010000004.1:0-4675 GCA_036003325.1 Candidatus Limnocylindrales bacterium | reverse complement strand
GCTCGGGAGCGGCGGGATGGAGCACGACCGCGAGCTCGGTCGCGCCCGAATCGAGGACCGTCCGCCGCGACGAACGGACCGTCTCTGGAAAGGCGGATGTGAGCCAGGCCTCGACGGCGGCGACGAGGCTGTCGCCCGACGGGACGCGCGGGATCATCCCGCGGCGAGACGCCTGGCCGGCGACGCGGGCAAGGAGGGGGCTGGTCATGATCGTTGCCATCGAGCACCGACGATAGCGCGGGCCACAGACGAGTGGACCAACCGGTTGGTACCGTCGGGGACCGGCATCCGTCCATATGCGGCGGCCCGCACGCGGTCTCGCGCTCGAAATATGGTCGGGGCGGCGGGATTCGAACCCACGACCACCAGTCCCCCAGACTGGTGCGCTACCAGACTGCGCCACGCCCCGACGAACCCGGAGTCTAGCACCGGTCCGGTCCGCCGCAGCAGGACGGCCGACCCGACGCGTCGAACCTGCCTTGCGTCCACCCCACGGGCGTTCGGCGGGCTTTCGGAGCCCTCGAACGAGGTTGAGCAGACCGTCCAGGCAGGATCCACGCTCGCTCACGCTCGGACCAGCGGTTCCGCCGCGCCGTCGGGAGCCGGGTGACCCGCCGAGCGTCCACCACGTGAGCGCAGGGCAGGAACTCTGGGATGAACGGTCCGACCGGACTCAGCCGGCCCCCGTCTCCTCACCCCCCTCGAGCCGGGCCATCCAGCGGCCGAAGTCGGCGAGCTCGTCCTTGGACTCGCGGGCCAGCAGGTCGACCAGGCAGCGCTGGACGCTCTTGCCCTCGAACAGGGCGCGCTCGACCTCGCGGGCGATCGGCATCTCGACGCCGTGGCGCTCCGCGAGCGCCAGCGCGGCGCGGACGGTATAGGCACCCTCGGCGACCCCGGGCAAGGTGGCTTCGATCTCCGACCACGTCCGGCCCTTGGCCAGCTCCTCGCCGAGCCGATGGTTCCGCGACAGGTGCGACCCGCAGGTGGCGATCAGGTCGCCCATCCCGGCCAATCCGGCGAATGTCAGCGGATTGGCGCCGGCGGCGATCCCGAGCCGGGTCATCTCGGCCAGGCCGCGGGTCAGGAGCCCGGCCTTGCCGTTGTCCCCGAAGCCGAGCCCGTCGGCGGCTCCGGCCGCGATGGCGACCACGTTCTTCGTCGCGCCGCACAGCTCGACACCGAGGATGTCCTCGTTGACGTACAGCCGGAAGCGGCGCCGGGCGATGCGCTCGACCACGCGCTCGGCGAGCGCGAGGTCCGCGGCCGCGACGACAGCCGACGCCGGCAGGTTGCGGGCGACCTCGGCCGCCAGATTTGGTCCTGATAGCGCGGCGATCCGTCCGGCGTCCACCCCGGCCGCCTCGGCGATGACCAGGCTCATCCGGAGGAGCGTCCCCTGCTCGAGACCCTTGACCACCGAGAGCAGGTCCGCGTCCGGGGCCAGGAACGACGCCACGGATTCGACCACGGCGCGGAGATGTGCGGACGGGGTCGCGAAGATGACGAGGTCGGTCGCCTCGGAGAGAGCCGCGGGATCCGCGGTCGCGACGACCGCGGGCGGCAGGTCCACCCCTGGCAGCCGCGCCTCGTTCCGTCCGGTCTCCGCGATCCGTGCCGCCGTCTCCGGGGAGTGGCACAGCAGCGTGACCGGCTCCGATCGCGCGACGACCCGTGCCAGGGTCGTCCCCCACGCGCCGGCGCCGACCACCGCGACCCGTGGACCGGCCATCAGCCCGTCCGCCTCAGCTCGGCTTGCGTGCCCGCGCGCTGCCGCCCCGGCGTGGCCCCTTGGCCGACGTGACCGGCGCGCTCCGCAGTCTCTTGCGACGCGGCAGCTTGACCGACGCACGGTCGCGGAACACGAGCCGGATCGGCGTCCCGTCATAGCCGAACCGCTCGCGCAGCTGGTTCTCGAGATAGCGTCGGTAGCTGAAGTGGACGGCCGAGGCATCCGAGGCGAAGAACACGAATGTCGGCGGTGCCACGGCCGCCTGTGTCGCGTAGAACAACTTCGGCCGGTGGCCGCGGACCGGCGGCGGCGGGGTCCGTTCGGTGGCGGCCGACAGCACCCGGTTGAGCTCGCCGGTGGAGATCCGCTTGCGTCGTTCGCCCCAGATGTCGATGGCCGCCTCGAGCACCCGCCCGACGCGCTGGCCCGTCTTGGCGCTGATCGAGATGATCGGCGCGAAGTCGAGGAACGGCACGTCGTTGCGGATCCACTCGACATACTGGTCGAAGGTGCGGTCGGTCTTGTCCTCGACGATGTCCCACTTGTTGACCGCGATGACGAGGCCCTTGCCCTCCTCGATGACGTAACCCGCGACATGCGCGTCCTGCGAGGTCAGGCCCTCGACCGCGTCGACCACGAGCACCGCGACGTCCGCCCGCGACAGTGCATGGAGTGCCCGCAGGGTCGAATAGCGCTCGGCGGCGGCGCCTCCAGCGACCTTGCCGCGGCGGCGGATCCCGGCCGTGTCGATCAGCACGACCTCGCTGCGACCCCAGGCCAGGCGGGTGTCGATCGCGTCACGGGTCGTCCCGGGCACGTCCGAGACGATGGCCCGTTCCTCGCCGAGGAGCGCGTTGAGCAACGACGACTTGCCGACGTTCGGTCGGCCGACGAAGGCGATCGCCGCGGGCTCGTCGGCGTCGGCCGCCATCGCGGCGTCCCACCTGGCCGCTTCGGCATCGACGCCGTCGAGGTCGGGCCCCTCCACGCCGTCGCTGTCGTCGGCATCGCCCGCCTCGGGGTCGCCGACCACGAACGGCTCGAGGCGTCCGGCGGCGATGTCGTCGGCCCACGCCTCGGCTTCGGTTTCGCGGGCCTTGCGGGCGAGCTCCGCGTCGCTCTCGGGGGGCAGCGCCCAGACGATCGCGTCGAGCAGGTCGCCGGTCCCGCGCCCGTGCGACGCGGAGATGGCATAGGTCTCGTCCCAGCCGAGCGCGTGGAACTCGGCGCCTTCGAGCTCGCGCTTCTCGTTGTCGGCCTTGTTGACGACGACGATGACGGGCGCCGTCGCGCGGCGCAGGATGCGCGCGGCCTCGAGGTCCGCGGGCGTCGTCCCGGTCGTCGCATCGACCACGAACAGGATCACGTCGGCCTCAGCGATGGCGAGCCGGGCCTGCTCCTGCACGCGGGCCTCGATCGGATCGTCTGGGTCGAGCTCGAGGCCGCCGGTGTCGACGATGACGAACCGCCGGCCGTTCCACTCGGCGTCGCCATACAGGCGGTCACGCGTCGTGCGGGCGCGGTCCTCGACGATGGCCGAGCGCTGGCCGAGGAACCGATTGAACAGCGTGCTCTTTCCGACGTTCGGTCGCCCGACGATGGCGACGACCGGGATCCCGCCTCCTCCTCCGCTCACCACGGCTCAGGCGGCGCCGGCGATGGGCGCGGGCGGGGTGGGCAGGGAGGTCGTCCGGCCGGCCGGGGTCGCGGCGCGTTCCAGCGCGGCGTGGGCCAGCTCGGCCGCCTTCGCACTCGCGTCGGGGGTGCCGGCCAGGACCAGGATCCGTTCGGTGACGTCGCGCAGGTCCTCGATCGGGGTCGAGGTGCCGCCGGTGACACCCACGATCCGGGCGCCTTCGAACGGCGCCGCATCGGTCAGGTCGTGGACGCTCTCGATCTGCATCGCGGCCGTCCCGGCGATCTCGCACAGCCGGGTGAGCTCCTTCGTGTTCGCGCTGGAGCGACCGCCGACGACGACCATCAGGTCGACTTCGCCGGCCGTATCGAGGGTGTCCTGCTGACGGCGGATGGTGACCGGGCAGACCGTGTTGACGATCTTGAGCTCGTGGGCGCGCGACACCATGAACGCGGCCAGCTTCTCGAACTTCCAGGGCGGCTGGGTGGACTGGCTGATGAGCGCCATCCGCTTCTTGCGTGGGATGGCGGACTCCCATTCCTCCTCGTCGTCGACGACGATCGCGTCGGGCGCGAAGCCGAGCATGCCGACGACCTCGGCGTGTTTCGGCGTTCCGAGCAGGACGATGGTGTAGCCGTCCTCGACCAGCCGGGTCAGCTCACGGTGCTCCTGGATGACCCAGGTGCAGGTGCCGTCGATGACCTCGAGCCCGCGCTGCTCGGCGCGGTCCATGACGTCCGGGCGGACGCCGTGGGCGCGGATGACGACGGCCGCGCCATGGTCCACGTCGTCGAGCGATTCGACCGTCTGGATGCCGAGGCCCTGGAGCTCGCGCACGACCCCCTCGTTGTGCACGACCTGGCCGAGCGTGTGCGTCGCCTTGCCGGCGGCCGACGACTCCTTCGCCTTGTCGATCGCCTCGCGAACGCCATAGCAGAAGCCGGTGCGCTTGGCGATGCGGACTTCCTCGACCGTTCCCATGGCTCGATTATGGCACGGGGTGCGTCCTTACCCGATGGTCCGCCCCTCAGCGGCCGCCGCTCGCCCGCCATACACGCCGCGCTGGGAGGGCGGCAGGAGCGCCGCGATGCGGTCCATGATCATGGTCGTGACGAGGCCCTTGGCGGTTCGCCGGTCCGTCCCCGCGGGGAGCATGTCGGCCGGCTGGAACGGCTCACCGACGCGGATCCTGACGTGCCCGCCCGGGTGCGGGACCTTCTGGCCCTTGGGCCAGACGCGGTTCGAGCCCGAGATGCCGATCGGGACGATGGGCGCCCCGGTCCGCAGCGCGAGGACCGCGATCCCGT
>DASYSM010000003.1:0-1538 GCA_036003325.1 Candidatus Limnocylindrales bacterium | reverse complement strand
GGATCGCGCCTGAGGCGAGCGGCCCGCTTGGCGTCGAAGAACGACGCGAAGACGATCTCGTCGCCGTCGAAGCCGGCCCAGCACAGGTTGACGTGCGGCTCGCCTTTCCGGTTCATCGTCACGACGTGTGCCCACAGGCCGGCGGCGACAAACTCGCGAACGCTGTCCGGGATCGTGTCCATCCGACCGAATCCTAGGACATCACTACCATGATGTGCATGCATGAGCCGATGCGCGCTCTCCGGCGCCGCCCCGACCGGGGGCGCCGATCGTGCCCGATCGCCATGGTCCGATCCGGATGAGTGGCGTCCTCTCCTGGGTGGCGAGCTCCGGTGTCGTGCAGGGTGTGATCATCGGCGCCACGCTGGCGTTCCTGACCACGATCCTGATCCTGGACACGGTCGCGAAGAGGGAGACGACGGCCGTGCAGGGGTGGGATTCGATCCGCCGGGCGGGTCAGCCCGGTAACGGGCTGTTGGTGCGAGCCGCGTTGCAGAAGGCGCTCCCGGTCGTCAATTCGTTCGAAGAGGCCGCGTACTGGACGGCGCGCGTGGACAGCGCAGGCAAGAAGCTGACCGGGGCGCACGTGTACCGCCTGCACTTCCCGCCGGGGCATCTCCCGCCGAATGGCGCCTTCTGGTCGCTCACGGCGACGGACCCCGTCGGATACATGGTGGGCAGCCCGACCGGTCGGTCGAGCGTGGACGATCATTCGGGTCTCGTGACCGAACCCGATGGTTCGGTCGACATCGCCATCCAGGCAACGGCGCCGAGCGGACCGGCACAGAACTGGCTGCCGACACCCACGGGCAGTTTCAAGCTGATGCTCCGCGCCTACCTGCCCGGGGCCGCCATCCTCGATGGCGGCTACGACGTGCCGCCGGTCGTGAGGGTCTCCTGACGTGAACCGTCTGATCCTGCGGTACCCGTATCCGATCACCGCGGTCATCCTGCTGATCTTCGCCTGGGTGGTGGGCCAGCGGCTCGCTCGCGGCGCGGAGGCGATCATCCCGCTCGTGGTGGCGGCGGTGATCGTGTGGGTGGTCGGCGTGGTCGCGTTCATCTATCTCTGGCCGCGGATCACGATCGGCGGGTTCAAGCGCGCGATCGTCAAGCGCGGGTTCGGTGGTGGCCCGATCCCCGTCAACACGCTGTACGCCGTGCCGGAGCGCTCCTCCGCGTCCGCTTCACTCGGCAGCCTGATGGCGGTCGGGACCGACGATGTCGTCTACATCGGCGGCTGGCTCGACCTGGCTGCGGGGCCACGCGTCCTGCACGTGCCGCAGATGGCGGGACGCTACTACAGCCTGCAGTTCACCGACCCGATGACGGGCGCCAACGTTGCCTATGTCGGCAAGCGGACCACCGGGACCGACGCCGGTGACTTCCTGCTCTGCGAGCGGACCTGGACGGGGAGCCCGCCCGGAGACATGGCCCGGGTCGAGATCCCGCATCGTTCCGCCCTCGTCATCGGTCGGGTGTTCGCCGCGGATGACGCCGACCGCCAGGTCGCCTATGCGCTCGCGAAGCAGATCCAG
>DASYSM010000002.1:0-41133 GCA_036003325.1 Candidatus Limnocylindrales bacterium | reverse complement strand
GGGTGGCCACCGCGGACGCCACGTACGGCGCGATCGCTGCGTTCAGCCTGGGCGCCCTGGCCGACGTCCTCGTGAGTGCCCGGCAGGTCCTCGGGCTGGCCGGCGGCGTGTTCCTCCTGTGGCTCGCCTGGCAGACGGTCCAGGCCCGGCCCACGGAGGCCGCGACCGTGACGCGGCGACGCGGCGGGCTGGCCGGCGCGTACCTCTCGATCCTGGGGCTGACCCTCGCCAACCCGATGACGATCCTCTCGTTCGGCGCCCTGTTCGCCGGTCTGGGCGTGACCAGCGGCGCGGGCGGCGACGCGGCTCTGGTCGTCGTGGGCGTGCTGCTCGGGTCGACCACATGGTGGATCGTCCTGACGAGCGTGGTCGGCGCGGCTCGATCGCGGGTGACAGCCGCCTGGATCCACCGCATCAATCTCGCGTCGGGGCTCGTGATCGGCGGGTTCGCCATCGTCGCGATCGCGTCCGCCGTGCTGGCCGGTCCGTCGGGCTGAGACGGCCCCGGTTCGACGGGTCGGCCATGTCGGCCGAGGTCAGGGCGCGTCGCGGGCGCCGATCGGCGAGGATTCCAGCACCGTCTTCAGCCCCTCGGTCGAGGCGACCTCCGCGTCCATCGTCTTCTGGACGGCACCGCCCATCAGCAGCTTCTTGATGCCGCCGAGCTCGGCCTGCAACGAGAAGGTCAGTCGGGTCCCGTCGGGGACGTCGGCGAGCAGGTATTCGCCGGCCGGGCGGACAGGACCTGCGATCGCCTCGAAGGCGAGCCTGCTGTTCGGCTCGTAGGTCGTGATCCGATAGTCGGCCGCCACGCGTCGCCCGCCCGGGCCTTTGACGCCCTGCCGGTACGTGGCACCGACGCCGGTCCCCGACTCGTGCGCGATGTCGAGGATCCCCGGTCGCCACCTGGGCCCGTTGAGACCGTCGGCGATGAACGCGAAGACCTCTGACGGCGGCCGCCCGATGGTCACCTCGTGTCGCGCTGATGGCATGTCCCGACTCCCTGGCTCCGGCCTGCCCCCCCGCGAGCCAACCTTACGCCCGCGCCGGGCCGGACGAGATCAGGCCGTGGCCTTCTGGGCGACCTTTGCCCGCTGGAGGATCCGGATCCCGTTGCCGAAGGGGTCGCGGATGCCCATGTCGGTGCCGTAGCCGTGGTCGATGGGCTCCTGGGTGAAATCGGTGACGCCGCGCTCCTTGAGGGTCTCGTACAGGGCCCGGGCGTCGTCGGTGTAGAAGACCAGCGAGCCCAGGGCGCCCTTCGTGATCAGCTCGCGGAGCTGTTCGGCGGTGGCTTCGTCATGGACCGGCGGGCCCGGTTCCTCGAGGAAGATCTCGACATCGGGGTCGCTCGGGAAGCGCACCGTCAGCCAGCGGAAGGAGCCCTGCCGGATGTCCTGGCCCTTCTCCATCCCGAGCTTGTTGACGTAGAAGTCGAGTGCCTCCTCCTGGTCGAGGACCTTCACGGCGGTCACGGCGAGCTTGGTGGTCATCGGTCGATCTCCTGTGCTGTTGTCGTCGGCTGCTCCATCGGGGTGTCGTTAGTCGGTCGCGACGCTCCACACCCTAGGCCGATGCACCCGCGGGGGCTTCTCCGGAACTGCTCTCCTTCGGGCTCGCCTTGGCGGGTAGCGCCGTCAGCGGCCGCATGGCCATCATCTGGAAGCAGTTCGGTGCCTCCATGGGTCCATGGGCGAGGCGGTAGCCCGACGGCGATTCGCCGACGATCTCGCGGAAGGTACGGCTGAACGTGCCGAGGCTGGTGAAGCCGACGTCGAAGCAGATGTCGGTGATGCTGCGGTCCGTCTCGCGCAGGAGGAACATCGAGCGCTCGACCCGCCGCCGCTGGAGGTAGCGGTGTGGCGTCTCGCCGAAGACCGCGCGGAACGTCCGGATGAAGTGTGCCTGCGACACGTGGGCCACGGCGGCCACGGCGCGGACGTCGAGCGGCTCCGCATAGGCACGGTCCATGGCGTCGCGGGCGCGGAGCAGGTGCCGGTTCTGGTCCTCGACGGCTCGGCTCACGGTGCCACCCTACGACTCACGCGACGAGGAGGGTGGTCGGGGAGGCGGGATTCGAACCCGCGATCTCGTGCTCCCAAAGCACGTGCGTTGCCAGGCTACGCTACTCCCCGCTGTCCCACGCCCGGAAGAGTAGCCTACCGCGGTCCTGGCCCAGGATCCGTCGGTTCCCCTCGGGTGGCGAGGGCCCGGAGCGAGCGGGATCGACCGGTCGACCCGACGGCCGCCGCCGAGAAAGAAGAAGGGCGCATCGGTCGCTCGACCGATTGAGACGCGCTGGCCCTGCTCATACACTCCGCGCATGTCACAGGTCGGGTCGCTCCTGTCGCCCGTGATCGTCGGTCGTGACGATCTGGTCGACCTCGCCCTGCGGCGGCTCGATGAGGTCAGCGACGGAGGCGGCCGCTTCCTGCTTGCCTCGGGTGAAGCAGGGATCGGGAAGACACGTCTGCTCGGTGCCATCGGCAGCCTGGCGGCCGGGCGCGGGTTCCGCGTCGCGAAGGCCGAGCTGGCCCCGCAGGACCGCGACGTGCTCGCCGCCTCGTTCCTCGACCTTGGCCGGGCCATGCGTCGGGATCCCGCGTTCGGGACCAGCGGCCGCGAGCTCCTCGACGTCCTCGCTTCGCGCCTGAGCGTGTCGAGCCCGCGCCGGCGCGACCTCGTCATGGAGGTCGTCGATCTGCTCGCGACCGACATCCCGACTGTGCTGATGTTCGAGGATCTGCAGTGGGCCGACGATCTCAGCCTCGAGACCCTGAGCGAGCTGACGCGCCAGACGCGTGACCGGCCGCTGCTGCTCGTCGGCGCCTATCGAAGCAACGAGGCGCTCCATGGATCGGTCCTCCGCGAGTGGCGTTCGCGGCTGGTGACGCAGCGGCTCGCCGAGGAGGTGCGTCTCGGTCGCCTGACCCGGGACGAGACGGCGTTGATGACCACCCTGATCCTCGGGACGGGCCTGCCCGCGCCGCGCGACGTGGTCGACGCCGTCTACGCTCGAACAGACGGGGTCCCGCTCCATATCGAGGAGCTGTGCAGCGCGCTCGGCCGAGAACGGCTCGCCGACAGCCGGGCGGTCCTGGACGCGGCCGTGCCGGAGACGCTCGAGGACGCGACCCTGGCGCGGATCGGTCGCCTGTCGGCCGAGGCGCAGGCGGTGGCGCGAGCCGGTGCCGTCGTCGGCCGCTCGTTCGTGCCGAGCGTCCTTGCCGGCATGATGAACCTGCCGGTCGAGGCGCTGGACCAGCCGATCCAGGAGCTGGTCGACCACGACGTGCTGGATCCGGCTCATGGGACCGGGCAGTACGACTTCCGGCACCAGCTGCTGCGCGACGCTCTCTATCGGGCGGTGCCGGCCGGAGAGCGACGCCGATTCCATGCCAGGGCGGCGGAGTTCGGTGCGACGCTCGAGGGCGCCTCGGACATCCATGCCTCTGTCCACTACGAGCGTGCAGGGATGACCGGCGAGGCGTTCCGGACCGCCCTCGCGGCGGCTCGGGAAGCCACGGCCATGTCGTCGCATCGCGAGGCATTCGACCTCTTTCGCCGCGCCGTGGCGAACATGCCGGCCTCGCTCCCCGACGCCGAGAAGGTCCGGATCCTGCTGCTCTGTTCGGTCGCGGCCTCGAACGTCGATCGCAACGTCGAGGCGGCGGACCTGGCGACCAGGGCGCGGCAGCTGGCGATCCGGATCGGTGATCCGCTCGGCGCGGCGGAAGGTCTGCTGGTGGTCCTGAACGTCGCTCGGCGCGAGGGCGACAGCCTGACCAGCCGGCGCGACATGGCCCGGACCGCGCTCAACGAGGTCGAGGCCGCCGCGCCCAGCCCGCAGCGCGAGGAGCTTCGCGGCTCCGGGCTGTACATGCTGGGGCTGGTCGAGTACGACGCCTGCCACGTCCCCGAGGCGCGGGGACTGTTCCTCGAGGCGCGCGAGCTGGCCATCGGGTCCGACGACCTCCCGAGCGCGCGCTGGTTCGACAACATGCTCGCCCAGCTCGACATCCTCGACGGCCACGTGGCCGATGGCCTGGCGGCGATCCGGTCGATCGGCGAGGAGACCCGCTCGCAGGGGCAGGAGGACAACGGCGTCGGGTGCTATCGCGACGTCGCGCTGCTGGCCATGCGGGCGATGGACTTCCGCGAGGCAGGCATCGGCCTCGCCGAGGGCCTCCGCTATGCCGAGTCGGTCGAGCAGACGCTGTGCGGGCACTTCCTCGCGTCATCGGAAGCGCTCGTGTCGTGGGCCGCCGGCGACTTCGACGAAGCCCTCCGGCAGGGCGGCCAGGCCCTGAGCGACCCGGGATCGGCGTCGTCGCGGGCGATGGCTCAGTGGGCCATCGGGTATGTCGAGGCGTCTCGGGGGCACCGTCGGGAGGCGGAAGAGCACCTCGTGCCGGCCCTCGAGTTCGGGCGTCGGGCGGAACGACTGGACATGATCCTGCCGGCTCTGTGGGGGCTCGCCGAGGCGGCGCTCCACACTGCCGATCACGACGGAGCGGCGGCGATCTGCGACGAAGCGCTCCGGCTCGCCCGGGACGCCGGCGACACGACGCTCATCGCCCCGTTCGCGCCGACCGCCGTCCGCGCCCACCAGGCGGCCGGCCGGCCCGACGCCGCCGTGCGGTTCCTCGACCAGTTCAGACGCGCCATCGGCCCCGGAGCGGAGATCGCCCGTCCGTCGATCGCGCATGCCCGTGGCCTCATCCACCTGGGCGAGGCGTCCATCACGGCCGCACGCGAGGCCCTGGCCGAGGCGATCCGGTCGTGGGACGAGCGGGGTCGCCGCTGGGAAGGCCTGTGGGCGAGACTGGATCTTGCCGCGGCCGACCTCCGCGCCAATCGCTATGCCGAGGCGATGTCACTGGTTCGCGAGGTCCGCGACGCCGCCACGGCGATGGGCAGCGACCCGCTGCTGGCGCGCGCCGGGCAGATCGAGCGGGTGGCGAAGGGCCGCGGCGCGGAGGTGGAGCTGTGGCACCCACTCACCGTCCGCGAGTTCGAGGTCGCCCAGCTCATCGCCGCCGGGAAGACCAACGCAGAGCTTGCCGACGAGCTCTCCATCTCGCCCAAGACGGCGAGCGCCCACGTCGAGCACATCCTGGCCAAGCTCGGCGTCTCCCGTCGCACCGAGATCGCGGCCTGGACGAGCGCAATCGCCGGGACCGCGAGCCCGACCGCCGCCGGAGTGGCCCCCCGACGCTGAGCGCCCGGCCGCGACCGACCACGGGCCGCCGCGGACGGCTGGCTATGCCTCGGCGATCACCCCGATCGAGATGCGGAACCCGGCGCGCCGCTGGAGCGGCGGCATCAGCGTCCCCTGGCCGATCGGCGTGTCGCCGGGGAACCAGCGTGCCCACTCCTCGTTGAAGATGTCGAACTCGGCCGGCTCGCGCAGGGCCCAGTTGGCCCACACGACCTTGTCGAGCGAGCTGCCGTTCGCCTCGAGCCTCGCCTTCAGGTTGGTCAGGCACTGGCGTGTCTGCTCCTTGATCGCGCCGCTGACGACGAACCCGGAGTCCGGATCGACCGGGCCGATCGACGAGATGTAGACCATGCCGCCGGCCGCGACGGCGCGACCGAGACCGATGGTCGGCTTGGCCATCGCCGAGCCCGCCTGCGCATCGCCGTCGGTCCAACGACCCTTGCCCTTGCGGATCGTGTCGGGGTCGACCTGGTCGATGCTCGGGATGCCGAACTCGCCCGGCGGCAGGTCGACGCCACTGGCCTTGAACACGCCCATGAACGTCGGCCGGATGCCGGTCGGCCGGAGCTCACCGACGATCTTCCCGTCGTCGCTGACCCCGGTCTGCTCGAAAGCGAAGATGTCCTGGGTGAGGATCTCGTCGTCCTCGATCCCGTATACCTCGGTGATGTTGACGATCTTGCGCGAGCCGTCCTTGAGCCTGGCGGTGTGCACGATGAGATCGACCGCCGACGCGATCTGCTCGCGGATGGCCCGCAGCGGCAGCTCGTAGCCGGTCATCAGGACCATCGTCTCGAGCCGGCGGAGCATGTCGGGCGGGGTGTTGGCGTGGCCGGTCGACAGTGACCCGTCGTGGCCGGTGGTCATCGCCTGGAGCATGTCGAGCGCCTCACCCGAACGACACTCCCCGACGATGACCCGGTCGGGCCGCATGTGCATGGCGTTGCGCAACAGGTCGCGGATCGTGATCTCGCCACGACCCTCGAGGTTCGCCGGCCGCGCCTCGAGCGTCAGGACGTGCGACTGTCGAAGCTGGAGCTCGGCCGCGTCCTCGATGGTGATGATCCGCTCGTCGTCCGGGATGAATGACGACAGGACGTTGAGGCAGGTCGTCTTGCCCGAGCCCGTCCCGCCCGACACGAACACGTTGAGCCGCGCCTCGATGCAGGCGCGCAGGAAGTCGAACATCTCGGGCGTCGCGGTCCCGAACCGGATCATGTCGTCGACCGTGATCGGCTTGGCCGGGAACTTCCGGACGGTGATCACCGGGCCGATCAGCGACAGCGGCTCGATGATGGCGTTGACGCGCGAGCCGTCGGGCAGCCGGGCGTCCACCCGGGGGCTGGTCTGGTCGATCCGCCGACCGAGCGGGGTGATGATCCGGTCGATGATCCGGAGGACGTGCTCGTCGTTGAGGAACACGGTATCGACGCGGAGGATCTTGCCGCTGCGCTCGATGTAGAGGTGGTTCGGGCCGTTGACCATGATCTCGGTCACGGTCTCGTCGGCGAGGAGTGGCTCGAGCGGGCCGAGCCCGCCGACCTCACCGATGAGCTCCTCCACCAGGCGCATGCGCTCCGGACGGGTCACCGCGAAGCCGCCCGCGGTGATGACCCGGTCGACGATGCCCTCGACCTTGGTCCGGAGCTCCTCCGGCTTGGAGTCGAGCAGCGTCGTGAAGGCGACCTGGACCTCGTCCTGCAGCTTCTGGCGGATCTGGCGCAGCAGCTCGTCGCGGGCCGCGACGCGCTCGGGCGTCGGGGGCGGCGGGGGCAGCACCGGTTCCGGTGGGGCCGCCTTCGGATCGGCGACGGGCTGTTGGGCCCGCTCGACCCGCTCGAGCAGCGACATGACGTTCAGCCTCCCCTCGGGCAACGTGACAGACGTACTAGCGGCGTGCCGCGAGCCTCGGACCCGTCCGTCGTGCCCGCGTCACGTGATGAGTGCTTCGCGAGCATACCCCTGCCGCGCCAGTCCGACCCTGTCCGTGACCGGAAACGGGTGCGTCGAAGCACCTTCGCCATGCCGGATCACGCTCGGCGCGTCGGTTCGGCTTGCGAGCGCCGATCGCGATCGGTGCGCGGAAGCGCCAGCGCGTCAGGGCCAGCCGATGGTGGCCGTCAGGTCGGTGGCCCCGAAACCGTTCTCGACGTTCTGGAGGACCAGCCGCCACGCCCCGACCGACACCGGCAGCGTCTGGTCGACATTGGTGGACGGTCCCTGGTTCGGCAGGGTGACGTTCCCGGCCCCGGACGTCTCGTCGAACAGGTCGATCTCATATGGGAACGGGTGACCACCCCACTCCGCCACCAGGTGGGCGTCGCCCGTGCCGCGGGCGGTGAACCGCACCTGGATGCCGTTCGTGTCCGGGAAGTCGGTCCCGTCAAAGCGGGCGTGCTCGATCTTGACCGATGGCGCCAGCGACTGGAACGTCAGCGTCAGATCGACGGTGGGCCCGGTCGACGCGGTGCCCTGGACCGTCACCTGCCAGGTCGCATGCGCCTGCTTGGTCGTTCCGGTGAAGGTTCCCGACGTGATGTCGTTGCAGCCGAGGACCTTCTTGCCGATCTGGAGGCACATGTGCGTCTTGGCGGGCGTCGCGCCGCTCGACGTCGCGAGCTTGGCCGAGATCGTCCCGGCGCCGTCGGTGCTGAACGTGATGATCCTGGGCTGCGACTCCGGCTGGCCGGTCGGATCGAGCCTCATGGCCAGGAACGTCAGCGTCGCCAAAGGCACGGGCGGCGGAGAGGCGGACGGCAGACCGCTCGCCGATGCGGTCGGCGCCGTCGTCGCGGCCGACGTGAGGCTCGGTGTCGGCACGCTCGAGGCGCTCGACGCCGGGGACGCGCCGGCCGACGCGATCGCGAAGCTGCTTCCCGGGGGCGGGGTCGTCGCCCCGCCGGACCCGCCGCGCGACAGCGTGACGAGCACGCCCGCGGCAACGACGACCACGAGGAGCGTTGCCATCACCCCGATCAGTCGGCGCAGGGTCTGGTCGGTCACGGCGCCCATCCTAGCCGACGAGTCGAGGTCCGGATCGCGTCACGCCGACCCGGGTCGGCCCGTCACAGGACCAGACGCCGGGCGGTCATGGCAGGCTGATCGATCGCCCGGCGTCTCCATGCCCGCCGCCGACTGCGGGTAGACTCGGGACCGACACCCGAGCCGGCGCCACACGACAGAGGAGTCGATACCCCGCGTGCAAGCGACCAGGATCCGGCCTGACACGAGGCCGACCGACCTTCGCCGCCTCGCCGCGGCGGGCCTGTCGGCCGCGATCCCGGGTCTCGGTCAGCTGTACAACGGCCGGCGTCGTCTGGCCGTGCTGTTCCTGGTCCCGTCGCTGGTCCTCCTGCTGCTCGGCATCATCCTGCTCCAGACCCAGTCTCCGGCACGACTCGCGGCCTGGATCGCGGCCCCGCAGGTCCTCGGGACGGTTCTCCTCCTCGATGTCCTCCTCCTCGTCTGGCGGCTGGTCGCGGCCGGACAGGCCTTCCTCGATCCCGTCCGGCAGGGCCCGACCGGCCGGCTTGGGATCATCGGCATCGTCGTGATCGCGATCGTCGTGCTGATCCCGCATCTCGTCGTCTACCGCTACGGCACGATCCTCGGCGATACCCTCGGCCGCGTCTTCTCGACGACCGGGCTCGGGGTCGCCCAGGGTACGACGCCCGCCGGCCCGACCCCGGGACCCGACCAGCGGATCAACGTCATGCTCATCGGCGTCGACGCGCTCCAGAACCGGACCGAGGACCTGACCGACACGATGATGGTGGCGTCGCTCGATCCGGTCGGTCACACCGTCTCGCTGCTGTCGATCCCGCGCGACCTGGTCGGCACCCCATTGGGCAACGGCGACGTCTTCGCGCCCAAGCTGAACTCGCTGATGTCCTATGCGGACCGCCACCCGAAGGCGTTCCCCGATGGCGGGATCCGGACCCTGGAGAACGCCCTCGGGGCGCTGCTCGGGATCCAGATCCACTACTACGCCCGGATGGATTTCGTCGGCTTCGTCAAGATGGTCGATGCAGTGGGGGGCGTGGACCTGGTGGTCCCCCACGCCTTCGACGACCCGACATATGACGGCTACGGGTTCAAGAAGAGCGGCTACGGGACCGGCTACTCGATCACGGCCGGGCCACACCATTTCGATGGCATCAACGCCCTGGCGTACGCCCGTTCCCGCAAGGCCATCACCGAGAGCGACTTCACCCGGCAGGCACGGCAGCAGCAGATCCTCATCGCCCTCCGCGAGAAGGCGGCGCGGGGCGGCAGCCTGCTGTTCGAGCTCCCCGACCTGCTCGACGCGGTCGGTCAGACGATCCGGACCGACATGCCGGCCGACCGGCTGCCGGCCCTGGCCGCCATCGTGGACGAAGTCGGACGCGACGACATCACGAGCGTGGTCATCCGATCGCCGCTGATCCACTTCGTGTCCACGCGCTATGGCGATTCCGAGGCGCCCGATCTGACCCGGATCCGGGCCATGGCAGCCAAGCTGTTCAGCGCACCAGGGACCCCGCCCACGCCATGGCCGAGCCCCAAGCCGACGCCGAAGCCGAAGCCGACCAAGGCACCCAAGGCGTCGACGACCCCCGGCTAGCCTGGCTGCCGGGACCAGCGGGCGGGCGGTCGCGTGGATCCGCCGGCGAAGCGGGCGAGCAGCGTGTCGAGGTCCCGGTCGATGACCACGAGTGCGCGATGCCCGGGTGCCACGAACCCTTCGTCGACCGCGTGGTCGAGCCAGCCCGCCAGGGCATCCCAGTATCCATCCGGCCCGAGCAGGCCGATCGGCTTGGCGTGGAGGCCGAGCTGGGCCCAGGACGCGACCTCGGCCAGCTCCTCGAGCGTCCCGAGACCGCCGGGCAGGGCGATGAACCCGTCGGCCAGCTCCGACATGACCGCCTTGCGCTCGTGGAGCGTCTCGACGACCCGGAGCTCGGTCACACCCGGATGGGCCAGCTCGCGGTCGACCAGCCCGCGCGGGATGACGCCGATGACGTCACCGCCGGACGCCAGGGCGGCATCGGCGACGGCGCCCATCATCCCGACCCGGCCGCCGCCGTAGACGAGGCCGATCCCGCGCGCGGCGAGCCCGGACCCGACCGAGGTCGCGAGTTCGAGGTAGGCCGGCCGCCGGCCGGGGCTGGCCCCGCAGAAGACGCAGATCCGGCGCACGCTCAGAAGCCGAGGCCCGCCAACCGGGGCGCCATCCGGCGAGCGGCGCGGGCGCGGTGCGAGATCGTGTGCTTCTCGGCCGCCGTCCACAGGCCGAGCGTGCGGCCACCCGGTCGCTCCACGGCCGGCTCGAAGATCGGGTCGTAGCCGAAGCCCTGGGTCCCGCGTGGCTCGGTCGCGATCCGGCCGCGGCAGGTTCCCCGCGTGGTCAGCAGTCGAACGCCGCCGCGCGGACCCGTGTCATCGGGAAGCGCCAGGGCGAGCACGCACACGTAGCGGGCGCCACGCCGATCCGCGGGCAGGCCGTCGAGGGCGGCGAGCAGCTTGGCGTTGTTGGCCGCGTCCGTCGCATCCTCGCCGGCGTATCGTCGCGTCCGGACACCCGGGGCGCCGCCGAGCGCATCGACCTCGATGCCCGAGTCGTCGGCGATGGTCGGCAGGCCGCTGGCGCGAACGCCGAAACGAGCCTTGATCGCGGCATTCGTCTCGAACGTCCGGCCGTCCTCGACCGGGTCGCCGTCGATGCCAAGATCGTCGAGCGACACCAGCGTCGTGTGGTCGAGTGCGAGCAGCTCGCGCAGCTCGCGCAGCTTGTGGACCGAGCGCGTCGCCACGAGCAGCCGGCGGTCGGTCACCGCCGGACGGTGGCGAGGACGGCGGCCTGTGCCTCGAACAGCCTGGCCAGCCCCCCGTCCGCGAGGTCGAGCAGCCCGTTGGCGGCCGCGCGGTCGAACGGCTTGCCCTCGGCCGTGCCCTGGATCTCGATGTAGGCCCCGCTGTCGGTGCCCACCACGTTGAGGTCGACGTCCGCCCGCGAGTCCTCGGAATAGTCGAGGTCGAGGTAGGGCGACCCGTTGACGAGGCCGACCGAGACGGCCGCGACCTTGGCCACCAGGTGTCGCTCCATGCCGTAGGTGATGAGCGCAGCCGCGAGCGCCACGTAGCCGCCGGTGATCGACGCCGTGCGTGTCCCGCCATCGGCCTGGAGGACGTCGCAGTCGACGGTGATCGTCCGCTCGCCGAGCCGGCCGAGGTCGACCACGCCGCGGAGCGACCGCCCGATGAGCCGCTGGATCTCGTGCGTCCGGCCGCCGATCCGGCCCTTGACCGACTCCCGATCCGTCCGCTCCGCCGTCGCCCGCGGCAGCATCGAATACTCGGCGGTGACCCAGCCCGTGCCCTTGCCGCGCAGGTGCGGCGGGACGCGATCGACGATCGTCGCGGCGCACAGCACCTCGGTATCGCCGACCCGGATGCGGCACGAGCCCTCGGCCCACTTCTGGACGCCGAGCGTGAACGTGACGGGGCGCAGGTCGGTGGGCCCGCGTCCGTCGGCGCGGACGGTCGGTGGCCGGTTGCCGATGGTCATGACGTCCTCTCCTCAGCCTTGGCGGCATCCCACAATGCGTCGAGCGCGGCGAAGTCGAGGTCGCGCAGGGCGACCCCCTGGGCCGCAGCGCCGCGCTCCACGCTCGCGAACCGGCGCCTGAACTTGGCATTCGCGGCGCGGACCGCGGCCTCCGCCTCGATCCCCCGCCGGCGGGCGACGTTGACCAGCACGAACAGCAGGTCGCCGAACTCCTCGGCGGTCTCGGCGTCGGTGGCGGCTCGGCGCAGCTCGTCCGCCTCCTCGGCGACCTTGTCGAGGACGCCGTCGATCGACGGCCAGTCGTAGCCGAGGTTGGCGGCGCGCTCCTGCATCTCCTGGCTCGCGGCGAGGGCCGGCATCGAGGGGCTGATCCCGTCGAGGGCGCCCTTCGGCCCGGCGACGCCGGATCCGGCGGCCTCGGGCCCGGCGGCCCCGCCGGCGCCCGGGTCGGCCGCGGCGGCCCGCTCGTCCGCCTTGATCCGCTCCCACTGGCGATTGACGTCGGACGCCGTGCGCGCGACCGCATCGCCGAACACGTGCGGGTGGCGCCGGACGATCTTCGAGGCGATGGCTGCCTGGACGTCGGCCAGGTCGAACACGCCGGCCTCGGCGGCGAGCTGGGCGTGCAGGACGATCTGGAGCCACAGGTCGCCGAGCTCGCCGGCCAGCTCGGGCGTGGCGCCCGCGTCGAGCGCGTCGTACACCTCGTAGGCCTCCTCGAGGAGGTGCTTGCGCAACGAGGTGTGGGTCTGCTCGCGATCCCACGGGCAGCCGTCCGGCGCACGCAGCCGGTCCGAGATCCAGGGCATCGCCCATGGGCCGGCGATCGCCAGCTCGGGGGCGATCGGGGCGAGATAGAGCGGTCCGCCCAGCGCGTCCGGGGCGAGCGTCCCGATGGTGACGCCGTCGGCCGCCCCGAACCGGCCGACCGGGTGGTCGGCCGGGTAGAGCCGCCGCAACAGGGTCAGCGGGTCCCGCCCCGCCGGCCCGGCCCTCCCGGGGAGCGGGACGACAGGTGTCTCAGCCGGTTCGGCACGGAGCGTCGCCAGCGGCACCACCAGCAGCGGGCACGACGGCTCGATCGGAGCGCCGACGAGCGTCTCGCCGGCGACCACCTGGAGTCCGTTCGCCGGGTCGAGGCCCCAGCGAAGCCGCGCCTCCGCGACGAGCGCGTCGAGCACTCGTCCCTCCCCTGACTACTGCGTGGTCTGTGCGGTGGCCTCGATGGTCGCATCGCGGGTGATGGCCACGGCCTGCTTCTTGGCGTTGTACCAGGTCGAGAACGCGTTCGAGGTCAGCTGCTCGAGCTGCCTGCCCTCGGGCGTCCGGGTCTCCTCCGCGAAGACCTTGAACAGGTACGAGCCGTCGCCGCCGATGGTCGTGACCGCGCTGGTCTTGCCGATCGGCGCCGCGAAGATCGCGTCGGTGAGCGCCTGGCTCAGCTGGCCCTTGGCGATCCAGCCCAGATCGCCGCCGGTGCTGGCGTTGGGCGCCTCGGAGTTGTCACGCGCCAGGGCCGCGAAGTCGGCGCCCTTGTCGGACTGGTCCTTGAGCGCGTTGAGGTGGTCGATGTCGTTCGGGCCGTACATGATCTGGATCACGTGCCAGCCGAACGCCGACTGGACAGGCGGCAGGATGTCGCCCGGCTTGAGACCGGGTTGGAGGATGGCCGCCAGGAATGCCGGGTCGACGCTGCTGGTCTTGTCGAAGTACGGCAGCTTGCCACCGGTGCCGGTCGGGCCGAGGTCGGCTTCCTCGTCGCTCTCCTTGCGGGCGATCGAGTCGAACAGGCTCGGGTTGGTCTTGAGCTTGGCGTAGGCGGTCGTCGCCAGCGAACGGGCCCGCGCCCAGGCGGGATCGTCCTTCGGGACCTGGGCGGCATTCGACGGGTCGCCATTGGGCGAGTACAGGATGTGCCGGACCTTGATCGAGTCGGCCGTCGGCGGCGGCACCGCCTCCTTGATGTAGATCTCGGAGACGCGACGCTGCGGACCGGGCGCGACGAGGTCGGCCACGATCTTGTCCTGGAGCTTCTGATGCAGGACGTCGGCCTCGACCACGGTGCGGTAATGATCGATCGGGACGCCGTCGTTGACGATCTTGGTCTGGTAGGCGCTGTCGACCGCGGAGGCCGCGATCTCCGTCGAGCGACCGATGCGGAAGATCCCGTCGGCACCCTCGACCACGGCGGTCGGCGTGTTGACCGGAGCCGCGAAGAGGGCCTTGAGGAAGGCTTCGTCGGCCTGGGTGTCATCGGCCTGGATCCAGCCGAGGTCGCCGGCCTGTGGAGCGGTCGAGGCGTCGGTCGAGACCGTCTTGGCGACATCCTCCCAGGACTTGCCGCCCTGGATGTCCGTGAGCGCCTGCTCGGCCTTGGCCTTGGCGTCGGCCTTCTGCGTGTCGGACGGCCCGATGGCGCCGGTGTCGGTGGTGGGAGCGACCTCGATGACCCAGGCGTGGCGCTGCTCGGGCGTCGTCGCCTCCTCGGTCAGCCGGGCGTCGATGTCCTGCTGGGTGACGGTCACGCCCTCCTGGGCGGCGAGCTTCGCCTGGAGCTTGGAATCGATCAGCCGCTCGAGCGTCGTGGCCGGCAGCTGCTGGCGCGAGCTGTCGAGGGTCTGCTGCTGCGAGGCGCCCGTCGCCTGGCTGATGTGGCCCGCGGAGACCTCGTTGGAGATCCGTCGGATCTGCTCGTCGAGCCGCCACGAGTCGACCTGGAGCCGGTCGTTGAACTCGTCCTTGCTGATCGACTGGCCGTCCACCGAGCCGACCGACGCGAGATGGTCGTTGTAATAGGTCAGGCCGGCCGCCACGGCGAGGATGACGATCGCCAGGACGACGATCAGGCCGAAGCCGATGTTCAGGTAGAGGCTCCGTCGGTCCTGCGTCTCCCACGAAGGTCGGCGGGCGCGCTTGACGACGGGTTTGGCTCGAAAGGTCATGGTCGTGGATCAGTCCTGTCGCATGGCCGGCAGACGCCGGGGATGGAGGGCCGCGGTATGGTACACCGGCCCCTCGAGGGACCGCGTCCGCCGCCCGTTCGTCAATCTCCCACCCGGGTCAGAGACGGGACGATCAGACGCTCCGTGACACGTGTTGAGGAAACTCCATCTGCCACGGCGAACGACGCCTCACGGAACCGTCGCACGCGGTCCGTGTCGAAGACTCCGGCCCGAAGGTACTGCGCCAGCGCTTCGGTGGTCTCGAAGATGGGGCCCGGGACGCCGGTCCGGTAGTCGAAGTAGAAGCCCCGCTCGCGCTCGTATGCGTCGTAGTCGGGGGCGAAGAAGACGATCGGCTTGTCGAGCAGCGAGAACTCGAAGATGGCGCTCGAGTAGTCGGTCACCAGCACGTCGCTGACGAGCATGAGCTCGTTGATGTCGGGGTAGTCCGAGACATCGATGGCGAAGTCGGCCAGCTCCGGGCCGATGACCGTCCGCGAGCGGACGAACGGGTGGAGGCGGACGAGCAGGACGTGGTGGTCGCCGAGGACCGAGCGCATGACGCCGATGTCGAGGTCGTCGGTCGCGTGCGCGCTCGTGATCGTGTCGCCCCGGAAGGTGGGCGCGTACAGGATCACCCGGCGGCCATCGGTCAGCCCGTAGCGCTGCCGGATCGCGGCGCGTGTCCGGGCCAGCCGCTCCTCACCGAAGAAGACGTCGGTGCGCGGGATCCCGAGCCGCCATTCGAATCGCTCGAGCGGCTGGCCGAACGCCTCGGCGTAGTGCGGCGCCGACGCCTCCGAGGCGACGAGGCAGACGTCGTAGTTCGAATGGATCCGGACCCGCTCGGTCAGCTCCTCGTCCGCCCCGAACGACTTGTCGAGCAGACTGTAGCCGACCTTCTTGAACGCCCCGCAGGCGTGCCAGGTCTGGATGATCGTCGTCCCGCGGCGCGGGCGGATGACGTAGATCGGGAAGAAGTAGTCGTCGACCACGAACACCCGCGATGTGGCCAGGTAGTAGCCGGCGGCCATCGCCTGGCCGAGGGCGGCGAGGCGGCCGCGAAGACCGCGCGCCGGCCGACGCGCGAGGACGACCAGCGCGATCTCCGGGTGCCGCGCGGTGAGGTCGTCGCGGATCGACACGAGGTTGCCCGCGAGCCTGGCCGAATGGGCCGTGGCGAGCACCACCCGTGACCGGAGCGGCAGGAGCCGGGCGACCGCGAAGACGACCCGGACCGCGAGGATCCTGATGGTGAGGATGACGCCCTTCATCGGGCGATGACCAGCTGGTCGATGACCCGGTCGGCGGATCCTGCGTCGAGGTGGGCGAAATGCTGGGCCGCGAACCGGGCGACCTTGTCCGCCTGGTAGTCGTCGCGCCGGATGGCGTCGAGCACCTCGGGGAACGTCCGCACGATGCGACCGGGCACGAACGTCTCGAACGGGACGTAGAAGTCGCGCGAGCCCGCGTAGTCATCGAGGTCGTAGGCGTAGAACAGCATCGGCCGGCCGAGGGTCGAGAACTCGAACACGATCGACGAATAGTCGGTGATCAGCAGGTCGACCGCGAACAGCAGGTCGTTGACGTCGAGGCTGGCGCGCGACCCGTCGATCAGGCGGTCGGCGAAGGCGGCCGGGATGCCGAGAGGCTGGACCACGAACGGATGGAGCTTGATGATGACGACCGCGTCCTTGGCGACCGCGATGGCGTGGAGCCCGGCATAGTCGAGGACGCCGAGGTCGAAGTGCGAGGACTTCGGCCCGTCGCCCCTGAACGTCGGCGCATACAGGATCGTCATCCGGCCGTCGGTCTGCGGGAAGGCCGCCCGGGCGGCCGCCAGGCCCGCCGCTCGGGCACGCTCGTCGAAGAACCGGTCCATCCGCGGGATCCCCGTCGGGAAGACGATCGCCTCGGGGATGCCGAAGGCCTCGGCATAGAACGGCACGTCGTGTTCCGAGCTGACGATCGCCGCCGTGTACTTCCTGTGGACCCGCGCGAACGTGTCGGCGTCGGTCGGCGTTCCGACCCGGCTGAAGCCGACGGTCTTGAACGCCCCCGCGGCATGCCACAGCTGGATGACCCGGACGGACGGCCCGATCTTCAGCCAGTGGAGCGGCGGGTACGAGTCGTCGAGCAGGATGACCGTCGCGCGGTCGAGGGCGCTCGCGAGGCGGACCCGCCCGAGGAATCCACGGCGGTCCCGGGGCGGCCGGAGAGCGGTCACCAGGTCGTAGTCACGATCCAGGCCGCGCTCGACCATCCGGTCGTGGACGGCCCTGAGATTGCCCGACAGCTCGGAGATGAGCGCCGACGCGAACAGGATCTCCGGTCGGCGATCGCGACGGGTCAGGCGCGAGGCGCGGATGAGCGACAGGAACCCGAGCCGGCGCGCGTGGATGGCCAGCCACCGTCCGGCGAGCCGCACCCGCCCCACGATCGAGGGGTCGGCTTTGCGCCGGACGCTCTCGTCGAGCGAGGCGAGGAGGGCAAGCGCCCGCTGGCCGGCGTCGTACACGGGGGTGACCGTGAACAGGCCGTGTTCGAGCAGGAACGAGCGCGCGCCGCCGGCGGCGTCGGGGCCGGCTGCGGCCGCACCGTCCAGCACGACCGGCGGGCCGAGCACCCAGCGGCCGGTCGGCAGCCTGTCACGGTCGAGGCCGGTGATGACGTTGTAGTGGACGGTCAGCCGGTCCCCGGCGTGCTCGATCCGGGTCGCCGGCATGACCCGCCGACCGCCGACCTCGCGCAGCCCGACGCGCGCCGGATCGATCGTCGTGCCGGGCGTCACGCGGGCCTCGATGACGAGCTGCACACGCTCCCAGCGGATCGACCGGACGTCGATCGCGGGATCATGGCTGCCAGCGTGCATCCAGGCTCCTCGGGTATCGGGGGGACGGGCGTCGGGTCGGGTGGGGAGGCCCGGCGCGGATGATACCGGTGCCAACGGGCCGACCGTTTACACGTAGGCTATGGCGGACGCCATCCGCTCCGGAGGACCGCATGAAGATCGGGATGATCGTGCTCGCCGGGGGGATCGGCAAGCGCATCGGGCGACCGTTCCCCAAGCAGTTCCTGCTGCTCGGTGGCAAGCCGCTCATCATCCACGTGCTCGAGAAGGCGCGGCTGATCCCGGACATCGAGCAGGTCGTCATCACCTGCCCAGAGCAGCACCTCGAGGAGACCCGCCGGCTCATCGCCAATCACGGCTTCGACGAGCGGTTCGCGTGCATCGTCGGGGGTGTCTCGCGCCAGGAGTCGGTCTATCTCGGGCTGCGCGAGCTCACCGACTGCGAATCGGTCATCGTCCACGAAGCGGTCCGGCCGCTGGTGACCGTCGCCGAGTTCCGCGAGCTGATCGCCGCACCCGACCCGAACGCGATGTACGGCATCCCGATCTCGTTCACGGTCCTCAAGGGCCACCAGTACGTGGAGGACCTGCTCGAGCGCGACGAGCTCGTCAACGTCCAGCTGCCGCAGAAGTTCGACCGGGCCGCGCTTGCCGCTGCGCACGACGCCGCGCGCGCCGACGGCGCCACGTTCACCGAGGACGCCAGCCTGTTCCACCGATACGCCGGCGCACCGGTCCGGATCCTGCCCGGCTCCGAGCGGAACATCAAGATCACGGTCCCGACCGACATCGTGACCGCCGAGGCGATCTACGCCGACAGCATCGGCCGCGGCGGCTGACGATGGGCAGGGTCTGCGTGATCACGGGTGCCAGCCAGGGCATCGGCCGAGCCGCGGCCATCCGGATGAGCCACGAGCCGGACGTGTCCGCGCTGGTCCTCATCGCCCGCAACGCGGACGGGCTCCGGGAGACGGCCAGTGCGCTGGAGCGCGACGGCAAGGAGGTCGAGCTGATCGCCTACGACCTGATGGATCTCGACGGCATCCCCGACCTCGTCCGGCGGGTCCACGAGCGGTTCGGCAGCATCGACATCCTGCTCAACATCGCGGGCTATGCCGACCCCCAGTCCCTCCTCGACACCGACGCCGACAACATCGTCAAGACGTACACCATCAACGTCTTCGCGATGCTGCTGCTCATCCGCGAGATGACCCGCTACATGTACGACCGGCCGGCCAAGATCCTCAACGTGGCGTCCACGGCCGGGATCACCTCGCGGCCGGGCTGGCTGGCGTATGCGTCGTCGAAGGCGGCGGTCGTGTCGCTGTCGGCGACGCTCGCCGACGAGCTGGCGGGCAGTGGCATCAAGATCTACAGCATCTCGCCGGGTCGCACCGCCACGGAGCTGCGCCGCAAGCTCGCGCCCGAGGAGGATCCGTCCTCGATCATGCAGCCGAGCCAGGTGGCCGACGTCATCGCCCAGCTCATGCGCGACAGCGAAGTGACGCTCGACGGGCAGAACATCATCGTCCGCACCCGGGCCTGACCGGCGGATGACCCAGCTCGAATACCGGCTGGCTCGCGCGTTCCTGTTGCTCGTCCGGCTCATCACGGCACGGCTTCCGCGGCACCCCGAGCGGGTCGTGCTGGCCACCGCCCGCGTCTCCGAGCTCGACGGCAACCTGCTGTACATCCACCGCGCCCTGCGTGCCAGCCGGCCCGAGCTCGAGCTCGTCCTGTTGCTCGAGCCGTACAGCTACGGGCTGGCCGGCAAGATCGCCTATCTCGCCCGGCTGGTCCGAGGGATGTACCACCTGCAGACCGCCGGGCTGTTCGTGGTCGATAACGCCTACCTGCCGATCCACGTCGCGCCGCACCGCCGGACGACCACCGTGGTCCAGGTCTGGCATGCCGCCGGCGCGCTCAAGCGCTTCGGGCTGGACACGCGCCGGCCGATCGCGGAGCCGGAGCGGACGTTCCTCCATCGCTACTACGACGCGGTCGTGGTCGGTGGCGACTGGACGCGTGGACCGTACGCCGCCGCGCTGCGGACACCGATGGAGCGTGTCGTCGCGCTCGGCTGGCCGCGGACCGATTTCTTCTTCGACGAGGCCGAGCTGGCGGCCGCGCGCGCACGGGTGACGGCGCGCTACCCGGCGCTCGCCGGACGGCGCGTGGTGGTCTACGCCCCGACCTTCCGCGGCCGGGGGATCGGCAAGCGCGCCGCACCGGGTCTCGATGCGGTGCGCCTCCGAGCGGCCCTGCCGGCGGACCACGTGCTCGTCCTCAAGACACACCCGAACCTCGATCCGGCCGCGACGCCGACCGGCGGCTACGACGTGGTGGTCGACCCGGCGGCCGAGATCAACGAGCTGCTGGCCGCGACGGACATCCTGGTCACCGACTACTCGTCGTCGGTCGTCGAGTTCGCCCTCCTGGGCCGGCCCATCGTGCTGCTCGTCGGCGACCTCGCGGAGTACGAACAGGACCCGGGGCTGTACCTCGATTACCGGACCGAGATGATCGGCACGCAGGTGACCGACACCGACGGCGTCATCGAGGCGATCGCGACCGGCCGCTTCGACCTTGCGGGGTACGAGGCGTTCGTGGACCGCCAGCTCGGTCCGGCACGCGGTGGCGCCAGCCAGCGCTTCGTGGACCGGTTCGTCAGAGGGCCGTCAGCGCCGGCCGGGTGAGGCTGGTACCCTTCCGCCCGATGTCCGCCAGCAGTGAGGTTCCGGCAGCCTTTCGCAATGCCGCCGGCAACCCCGGCCCCATCGCGCTCGTGCGCGACGGCATCGCGGACATCCTGTCGCGGCGCCGGCTGGTCCGTTACCTCGTCCAGGCGGACGCCCACAAGCGCGGCGCCGACACCCTGCTCGGCAACATCTGGTGGGTCCTCGACCCGCTCCTCCAGATGGTCGTCTACGTCGTCTTCGTGTCGATCATCGTGCCCCGGACGCAGCCCGACTACCCGCTGTTCGTGTTCTCGGCGATCCTGCCCTGGAAGTGGTTCTCGGCATCGGTCACCGATGCCACGGTCTCGATCGTCAGCCAGGACCAGTTGATCAAGCAGATCCAGTTCCCGAAGATCGTGCTGCCCGTCGCGGCGACCACGGCCGGCATCGTCAGCTTCGCGTTCGGGACCGTGGCGCTCGGACTGCTGATGCTGTTCTTCTCCGACCGCATCACGCCGTGGCTGCTGTTCATCCCGGTCATCGCCGTGGTCCAGTACGTGTTCACCCTCGCCTGCGCGTTCCTGGTCGCCGCCGGGAACGTCTTCTTCCGTGACCTCGGCAACGTGGTCGGTCACCTGCTGCGACTGTGGTGGTTCCTGTCGCCCGGTCTGTACAGCCTGGCGAGCCTGGACGACATCAGGTTCTTCCGCGAGCACCACATCCTGACGACGTTCGCCAACGCCAACCCCTTCGCCATCCTGTTCGAGGCGTACCGCTCGGTCATCTACGGGACGGCGACCGCGAAGCCGGACGGCCCGCCGAACATGGAGCTGCTGGCCATCCTGCTGGTCGCGAGCGTGGTGTTCCTGGCGTTCACCACGATGGTCTTCAAGCGGCTCGAGCCCAACTTCGCCAAGGTCATCTGATGCAACTCCTGCGCCGCCCGCCGAAGCTCGGGGTCGACCGGGCCACCGACGGGGATGCCATCCGCGCCGCGGATCTCGGCGTCCGGTACGACCTGCGCTTCACCAAGAAGACCACCATCCGCAGCTCCATCGGCCAGATGCTCGGGCGGGGCGAGGTCCAGAAGTTCTGGGCGCTCCGTCACCTCGACCTGCACGTCCGCCGCGGCGAGTCGCTGGCGGTCATCGGCCCGAACGGGGCCGGCAAGAGCACGTTGCTCCAGGTGCTGGCCGGCATCATCCGGCCGTCCGAGGGCGCGGTCGAGGTGTTCGGCCATGTGTCGGGGCTGCTGACTCTCGGCGCCGGGTTCGACAAGGAGCTGACCGGCCGCGACAACATCCTGCTCGGCGGCGCCTTCCTCGGCCTCGACGATGCCGTCACCCATGAGCTCCTGCCGTCGATCATCGAGTACGCCGAGCTGGGCGACTTCATCGACGCGCCGCTGCGGACCTACTCGTCGGGCATGCGGGCACGACTCGGCTTTGCGATCGCGACCTCGGTCGACCCCGACATCCTGCTGCTCGACGAGGTCCTGGCCACGGGCGACGCCAACTTCCGCGAGAAGTCGAAGGCGCGCGTCATCGACATCGTGTCGGCCGCCAAGGCGGTCGTGCTGGTGACCCACGACATGAGCTGGGTGACCGAGTACTGCAACCGGGCGATCCTGATCGAGCGGGGCGAGCTGATCATGGAGGGTGATCCGGCCGACGTCGTCGAGCTCCATCGGCACAATCAGGAGATGGCCCGGCGGCAGACGATCGAGGAAGCAGAGAAGGCCGGACTCGACCCGCGGATCGTCCGGGCTCGCTGACCCGAGGAGCCGGTCAGCGCCCCCGGCGGGCGACCGCGGTCACGACCCCGGCGACAGCCGCGAGGACCAGCGCGCCACGCCAGTCGAGCAGCGGCCGGACATCCCCCTCGACGCGCCGGGCGATGACGATCCCGGCCACGCTCTGGCGCTCGAACGTGACCCGCCCGCCGAACACGCTCCAGGCCGCGCTCTGATCGAGGCGGACGTCGCGGGCGAGCAGGTTCCGGACGAACGACCGCTGGATGGTCGACTCACCGGCCAGGGCGATCGCCACGCCGCTCCTGTCGGTCGCGATGCGGTCTCCACGGGCGATGGCGATGCCGCCCATCGTGACCGACACGTCCTGGGCATCGACCCGCGAGATTCCGCCCTGGCGGACGTCCACGCGGGTCGCCTTGACCGTGTCGATGCCGCCATTGCTGAGATTGAGGACGTCGACCTCGAGGTGGTCGAAGCCGCGCCCCGAGAGGGTCTCGGTGGTGACGACGCCGGCGGCGGGTCCGGCGAGCGGCTCACCGGCGGCCGCCGAGGTCCCGGTGGCCGTCGCCGGCGTGGCCGTCGGCGTCTTCGCGGAGCGCGGTCGCGGCGTAGCCGCCTTCGGGCCACCGACCGCCGTGGTCCTGGCGCGCGTCACCTTCGGCTTCGGGGGCGTGGCATCGGGCGTTCCGGTCGGGTCGTCACTGGCGGGTCGGTCGGTCATGGGGCTAGCCTACGCCCTTCGCCGGCGGATGCGAGAGCTGGACCTCTTCGGGCGGGCCGGCGCAACAACCGAGTCCGCGCCATCCGTCCCACGCTTGGGCTATCCTGCGCGCTGGCACGGCTGGTCCGTCACCAGGCCGGGACACCCCCATGACCCCTGACCCAGGAGGGGCTCGCAAACGTGAATCACAGGACGACCGTGGGCGCGATCGGTCTGATCGGCGCGTCCGCTCTCGTGGTCGTTGTCGCGGCCACGTCCCTCGGTGGCTCGCCGACCCCGAGCGGCCCACCCGTGGGCGCCGTGGCGACCGCCGGCGCCAGCCCGACCGCCGCGCCGACCGACACCGCCAGTCCGACCGCCAGCGCGGCTCCGACGGCAGAGCCGACAGCGACCCCGCTCCCGACCCCGCTCCTCGTCCCCGGCCCGCTGACCGGCCTGCCGGTCACGCCGGCCGTGGCGCAGCGGCACCCGATCGCGGTCATGATCGACGACCTCGGACCCGCCCGGCCGCAGTCGGGGCTGTCCAAGGCCTCGGTCGTCTGGCAAGCGCCGGCCGAGGGCGGCATCCCGCGCTACATGGCCATCTTCCAGGACACGCTGCCGAAGTCGATCGGGCCGGTCCGCAGCTCGCGGCTGTACTACATCGCGTGGGCCGCGGAATGGCGCGCCGTGTACGCGCATTCCGGCGGCTCACCCCAGGCCAAGGCGACGCTCGCTGCGAAGGGGCACGGCCAGTACGTCTTCAACGGCGACGAGTTCCGGTTCAGCCATACGTTCTTCCGGGTGACCACGAAGGCGGCCCCGCACAACCTGTACACGACCGGCGCGAAGCTGCGGGCCATGGGCAAGACGCTCGGTGCCAAGGACAAGACCTACACGGCCGTCTGGACGTTCGCGCCCGATGCCCCCCTCGAGGACCGGCCGTACGGCGGCACCATCACCGTCGGGTACCCGTACAACACCATCAAGTACACCTACGATCGAACCACGAACACATACCTGCGCTCGGTGACCGGCGAGAAGAAGGAGACCGACGCGCTCGACGGGACCCGCATCGCCCCGAAGAACGTGATCGTCATGCGCATGGTCTTCGGGCCTCTCAACGACGGGCATCCCGGGGCGCCGCGGCTCGAGGCGAACGTGGTCGGCCACGGCTCGGCCTGGATCTCGACCAACGGCCGGACGATCAAGGGCACCTGGAAGAAGACCGCGTTCACCGCGCCGACGAAGTTCTACGACGCGAGCGGCAAGGAGGTCACCCTGACCGCCGGCCAGACCTTCATCCAGGTCGTGACCACCAGCACGACCGGCTACCCGGTCTCGTTCAAGGCCGGCTCGGACCAGCCGCCGGCCACGCCGTCACCCTCCGCGTCGGGAAGCTGAGCCGCCGGTCGGGACGGCGGCGATCCGGACGACGGCGACCTCCGGCGCGGTCAGCCGCGCCGCCGGAGACCGACCTCGGCATAGACCGCGCGAGTGTCCTCGGCCACGTCCGACCACGTGCGCAGCGGCTGCGCGGCGCGGTCCCGGACGGCCGTCGCGAGGCTCGCATGGACCGTGTCGTCGGCCCACATCGTCGCGAGCGCGACCGCCAGGCGGTCGGGGTCGCGTGGTTCCACCAGCAGACCGGCCGGTCCGACCAGCTCGGGGAGGGGTCCGACCGCGGACGCGACCACCGGCGTTCCGGCGGCAAGCGCCTCGATGACCGGCAACCCGACCGCCTCCGACAGGACCGGCAGGATCACGCCCCGGGCGGCGCGGACGAGCGCGGCCAGGTCGTGCGTGGGCAGGCCCGGCGCGTAGGCGAGCGCGTCGCCGACCGACTTCCGGGCCGCCAGGCGGGCGACCGCGGCCCGATCCTCGGGGCTCGCACCGACGACGAGCAGGCGCGGCGGCCACGGAGCCTCGGCGGCCAGACCGTCCGGCCGGGCCGACGTCGCCAACGACGCGAGGGCGGTCAGGAGGGTCGCGATGTCCATCCGCGCGTCGAACCGCCCGCTGAACACCAGATAGCGCTCCCCGAGACCGAGCCGCTCGCGCAGCCCGGCCGCGGCCCGGCGGTCGGCGGCAGTGACCGCGACACCGAACGCGGGGCGTGGTGCGAACGGCACCACCCGCACCCGGTCGCGGCGAAGATGGAGCAGGTGACGGGCCGCCCGTCCGGTCGCCTCGCTGCCGACGATGATCCGGGCCGCGTCGCGCAGCAGCTGGGTCCGCAGCCGCTGGCCGAAGCGGGTCGCGATCGTCCCGGCGAAGGCGTCGGGCAGCTCCCAGGGAGCGAGGTCGAGGAGCGTCACGACCACCGGCAGGTCCGAGGCGATGGGCAGCGACGCGCCACCCACCGCGTGGTAGACGGCCCCGGCGGCCCCACCCCGCTCGGCTCGCCAGGCCGCCCCGACCTCGGCACCCCGAAGCAGGAACGGGTCCACCGTCATCGAGCCCGAGCGCAGCAGCCGGGTCGGGGGCAGCTGGCGCCGTCCGACCACCGACAGGTGCCGGTAGGTGACGGTCGGGTCGTCGAGGTCCGACGCGATCAGGAAGGCGAACGACTCGCCGGCCAGCGGGGCCGCGTCGAAGGCTCCCAGCAACCCGGCCAGGTAGGCGGCTCCGAGAGGCGCACGATCGGGCGATTGGAGCGGCCGCGCGTCGAGCACGACGCGGAGACCGGGCGCGGGTCGGCGCGGGGCATCACCCAGGCGACCCTCGACGGGATCGGTCACGATCGGCGAACGCTCAGCGCCACGCCGTCAGCACCCCGGCCTCACCGGTCCGGGCCGCGCCCCAGCAACGTCTCGAGCCGCAGCTGGACGACCACGACGAGCGCCTCGACGACGATGCGGCGGCTCATCTTCGATTGCCCGACCCGGCGGTCGCGGAAGGTGATGGGCACCTCGCGGATGCGGGCGCCGGCCCGGCTGGCCCGGTAGGTCATCTCGATCTGGAAGACGTACCCCCCGGCATGGACGCCGTCGAACGGCACCGCGGACAGCGTCGTCGCCCGCCAGGCCTTGAAGCCGCCGGTCAGGTCGTTCTGGCGGAGGCCGAGGACGATCCGTGCGAACAGGCTGCCGCCGCGCGACACGATCCGCCGTCCGAGCCCCCAGTCCACGACCGAGCCGCCCGTCGTGTAGCGCGACCCGATGACAAGGTCCGCGGTGTCATCGGCGATCGGCCGGATGAGCGCGGGCAGGGCCGCGGGATCGTGGCTGAAGTCGGCGTCCATCTGGACGACCGTGGACGCCCCACCTGCCAGCGCGACGCCGAAGCCATCGAGATAGGCGCGCCCCAGGCCCTGCTTGACCGGGCGGTGGCGGACCCGGATCCGCACGTCGGCGGTCGCCAGATCGTCGGCCAGGCGCCCGGTCCCGTCGGGCGAATCGTCGTCGACGACGAGAAGCGTCGCACCGGGCAGCACCCCGAGGATCCCCGCCGAGATCGGCCCGAGGTTGTCCGCCTCGTTGTACGTCGGCAGGATGACCCAGACGCCGGCACCCGGCTGGGCGGCAGCGGACGCTGCCTGCCCCGACTCGAGGGTCGGCTCCGCGCTGGGCACGGTCGAAAGCGGGGGCGATCCGGGCATCGCTGGCCAGTCTAGTCGGCGCGCCGGTGCCCGCGGCGGACCCGGCGAAACGCCGGCGTCACGGGAGTCGGACGACGATGGTGCGCGAGAACGACGACGTCCCGACCCAGCTGGTGGCGCGGACGACCGCCCGGTAGGTGCCCGGCCTGGCCAGCGCGCCCGATGCCGTCCGTCCGTCCCAGGTCCAGCCGTGGCTGCCCGCCGCGAGCGCCTTCGTCGTCCAGATCGTGCGCACGACCGTGGAGCCCTGCATGATCGAGAGCGTGACCTTCGCGCTCCGTCGCAGGCTGAACGTCAGCCGCGCATGCTGGCCGGCCTTCGGCGCGAACGAGCTGCGCGACCATGTCACCGACCGGATCGTGCGGTCGACGGTGACCGGGACATCGCGGATCGTCCGGTTGCCTGCCCGGTCGAGCCCGGCGACGCGGAACGTGTACCTGCCATCGGGCACGGTCGTGCCGGCACTGTTCCGCCCGTTCCACACCCACGAACCGCCGGTCGCCTTGCTGAACGTCCAGCGGCGGACGGTCGTCCCGTGCGAGTCGAACACCCGGGCCGATCCGGTGATCGCCGAATCGGCGGTCATCGACAGGGTCGTGCGGTCGGCGTGGCCATCGCCGTCGGGCGAGATGAAGCTCGACGACGATCGAGCGATGACGGCCGCGGGACGTCGGTCGACGGTGACGTCCTTGACGGCCGCGGCGCGGTTGTTCGAGGCGTCGGCCGTCCAGACCGTGATCCGGTACCAGCCGTCGGGCACGATCCGGCCAGCGTCATCCTTGCCGTTCCACGTGAACGCGGCCGCCCGGCCGGGAGCACCACCCGCCCGGACCGCGGGGCGGACGACGCCGCCGACGATCGGCTGGACCGTCCAGCCGTAGCGGATGAGGCCGGTGGCGGTGACCCGGACGGTGACCGTGTCCAGCCGCCCATCGCCATTCGGTGAGACGAACGCGTTGCTCAGCGAGGAGGCCGAGATCACCGGCGGCACCGTGTCGGTGATGAACTTCGCCTTGAGCATCGCGTACAGCTCCGGCCGGGTCCCGTCGTACCCGAGCGCCCAGATCCCGGCGCCGCGCAGGTCGTAGTGGTTGATCAGGTCGTATTTGAGCCCGAGCGCCTTCGCGTCGTCGTAGTAGAGCTCCCGCCACGGGCTGACGCAGCCGTACGTCGCGGTGCAGTTCCTGCGACGGTAGACGGTCCAGGCCACGCCTTCGACCGAGTCCCACTTGCGGCCGTGATCGGCCGCGAACTGCACGGCGGTCGTGTAGACGGCGGTGGTCGACGCCCCGTTCTTGGTCCCCGAGATGTTCTTGGCGTTGAGCGCCGACGACGAGGTCGACCATGCCCGCCCGTAGTACGGCACCCCGAGGATGACCTTGGACGCGGGGATCCGGGCGAGGTAGGCGCGGATCGTGTCACCGATGTCATAGGTCGGACCCGCACTCGGTGCCACCGACCCCGCGACCGCCGAGGTGCCGGTCCGGTAGTCGTAGCCCATCACAACGACCGCGTCGGCACCGCCCGACGCCGTGGCGTCGCCGATCGGGTAGTTCCCGATCCAGCCGGTCGCGTCGAAGGTCAGCTGGTAGCCGCGGTGGACCTTGTCGAGCTCGGCCCGGACGCTCCTGACGAGCGCCGTGAACTCGTCGCCGTAGGTCGAGATGATCGGCTCGAAGTCGAGGTTGACGCCATCGGCGCCGCGGTCGCGGACCGCCGCGGCGATCTGGCGGGCAAGGTTGGCCCGGTTCGCCGCGCTGCCCAGGAGCGACCGCTGGCGGGCCACCCCGGCCGACGTCCAGGCGAAGCTCTGGACGGTCAGCACGACCCGGGCGCCGCTGGCATGAGCGCTGTTCATGACCTTGGTCAGCGCCGAGCTCGTCCAGCCGCTCCAGCCGATCGTCGTCGTGCCGTCGCTGTTCTTCTTCTGCAGGTCGCCGTCGGCGGCCACGCCGACACCGAAGTAGGCGACGGTCGAGAGCTTCTCCCAGTCGAGACGGGTCGTCGAGGCGGTCAGCTCCCAGTACGGCAGGAAGCCGAACACATCGCGCTTGAGCCCACCCGGGTCGACCGCCGCGGCCAGGTCGGCCATCGGCGCGGACGCCGGGTCGACGTACGGTCGGTCGAGACGCGCGAGGGCGGGACCGCCGCCGAAACCGGTCGTCGCCGGCGCCGGCTCGGCGCGGTTCGGCGGCCCGGGCAGCTTGGGAGAACGCAGCGACTTTCCGCTGACGCGACCGGCCGGGAGTGGTTGCGGCCGCGCCCCACCGACCGCCCAGCGATCCGCGGCACGCGGTTCGAACGGAACGCTGACACGGTCGCCGGGGGCGAACGCGGTCTTGTCTCCGGCGTGGGCCACCGCCTCCTCGTACTGGACGGTGGGCTGGAGCGTCGCCGGCGGGGCGTCGCTGACGGCCAGGTCGGCGGTCGCGGCCTCCCCGGCCGCCTCGGAGGCAGCCGCCGGGGCCACCAGGGTCACCGAGGTCACCGGCGCCAGCGGCGTCAGCGGCGCCAGACCCGCCAGCAGCAACGCGGCCGCCGCGATGGTCAGGCGCGACCGGGCGGGGGCAGCGGGGCGGCGGGTGGGCGGGCGGACGATCATCAGGGACGTACCTGTCGGACGAGCTGAGACATCCCAGCCTCGTCCCGACCGGGACGGCGTGCTACCGCTCGATGGTCCCGGTCCGGGGTAGTACGGGGTGGTCCGGTGCGGTCCGCTGAGGTGCCGCGCCAGGTTCAGTGGAGCGGGAAGACCGTCGTGGTCGAGTTGACCCCACCCGAGATGTCGACCCCGCGGACCCTGAACGAGACCGGCCCGGCGCCCCCGCTCGACTTCATCCGGATGGTGACCTTGTAGGTGTACGTCCCGGTCCGGGTCATCCGCACGTACCAGTCGGCGAAGCCCGGCTGCTTGACGTGGAGGGTCGGCGGCCTGACCAGCTTCTCGGCCGAGGTCACTGACACCTTGATCGTCTGCCCCCGGGCCGGGGTCGCGTCGCTCGGCTTGATGATGAACGCGTCGAGCGTGAACGCCAGCGACCCGGTCGCTGTCACCGTGCCGTCGGTGGCGGTGATGACGGCCGTGTATCGGCCACGGGGCAGCATCGTGCCGTTCGTCGCCCGGCCGTTGAACCACCACGTGTAGGTGCCCGCGGCGAGCGCGGCCGCATCGAAGTGCGTCGTGACGACGGTGCCTGCGGCGTTGCGCACGGTCAGGGTCACCGTCATCGGGTGCGCCAGGACGAACGACAGCTTGGTGGAGGCCGCCTGTGCGTCGTTGTCCTGCGGGAAGAAGATGGTCCGCGAGCTGGTGAACGCCCGCATCCCGCCGACGACGGCCACCGTCCGATCGACCGGGGCCCCGGTGTTGCCGGCGACGTCGCGTGGCGCGAACCGGACCGTGTAGAGACCGTCGGGCGCGACAGCATCGTTCGCCTTGCGGCCGTCCCAGACCACGCTCGTGGCGGCACTGCCGTTGGCGACGGTCCAGCTGTCGATGACCGTCGACGTCGCATCGAGCACCCGGGCGACGATCGCGCCGTCCTCCGAGTTGGTGGCGGCGAAGGCGATCGTGTCGCGGACGCCGTCGCCATTCGGCGAGAACCACGGGACCGGGTCGGCTCCGGGCGTGACGCTCGTCAGATGTGGCGGAGCGGTGTCGACGATGACCTTCCGGGTCGACTGGGCGGGCCCGTTGCCCCAGGCGTCGACGCCGGTCACCGTCAGGGTGTACGAGCCGTCGGGGACCGGATGACCGCTGACAAGGCCGTCCCACGTGGTCGACAGGCTCGAGCCGGTGCCGGTCTTGTCGAGGAGCACGGCGCCGCCGCCGTTCTTGACCGTGAGGTGCCACGCGACCGATTCGGTGAACCGTGCCCGGAGTGTCGCGACGTCGCCGAGGCCGTCGCCGTTGGGCGAGAAGGGCGGGCCGGGATCGAGCACACGGACGACGGGCGGCGCGCTGTCGCGTGGCGTGAGGTCGCCGGCGAGGACGTAGCCGGTGATCGTCGGATCGTCGACACCGACGACCTGGACGAGCGCCGGCGCACCATCGGCCGTGGCCGAGACGGGCTCATCGAGGACGCGCAATCGCGTGCCCGCCGGCAGCGGCTCCGGCGTCGTGGTCGTGGTGTCGAGTGACGGGTACAGGCCGGCGCCATCGGTCGACACCGAGGCGTTGCCCGGCACGACGAGGCTGGCCGGGTCGATGCTCGTGTCGCCGATGCCCGCGGTCAGGACCTCGTCGGTCGTCACGTCCGTCGTGCCGACGGCCAGCGACCGGTAGAAGCCGGAGGTCGGGGTGATCGGGTCCTGGTAGATCATCGCGCCGGGGTTCCGGGCAGAGGCGAAGCTGACGATGTTGCCGTTGCCGAACGGAACGGTCCGCCACAGGTCCTCGATCGATTGGTGGGTGGTGAACAGCGGGCGCAGGTAGCGCTCCGAGCCCGCGTGGCCGTCGGCGATGACCGCGCCGGCACCGGCCTTGAGGAAGGCGGCGGCGTAGTTGTCGGCCCGCTGGCGGGCGACCGTCAGGGTCGGCTCGGCGTAACCCGGCTCCGAGTTGCCCGAGGCGTAGCACAGGTGATTGAGGATGACCAGGGCGCCGGGCGCGAGATCGAGCGACGCGATGTACGGCTCGCCGTAGTACTTGACGTTCGAGTCGCCGTTCCCGGCCGTCGCGTTGAGCCCGAAGCCGTCCTTGGTCGTGTAGGCCGGGTCGTAGGTGTACGGGCTCGGCCAACCGTTGCCGTGGCCCAGGTAGATGACCACCGACGCGCCGACGACCGCCGCCTTGACCTTGGCCCAGGTCGCGTTCGGGCTGTAGACCTTCACGACGTTCGGCGTGTACTTGCGCGCTTCCGCGTAGGCCACGTCCGCGTCGGCCCGGTACCCCGCGGTCGCCCCCTGTGTCGCGCCGACGATGATCACCACCTTCGGTGCGTTCGTCGCGGCCGCGACCGACGGCACGGCGACGCCGAGGGCGGCGACCAGGACGACGGCGAGGGCGACGAGGGTCTTGCGCACGGCAGGCTCCACGGACTGGACAGAGGCGGATGGATGCCTCCCCAGACTCGGGGCGGGTCAGGCCGGGCTCAATCGCGGGATGGTCCCGAGACGGCTAGCCCCTTCGGGCGGCCCTGGGTAGGGACCCGGGCGGATAGGTGGGGTCGAGGTCAGACCGCGTCGGAGCGCAGGCGCACCACGAGCTCGGCCAGCGGCGGGTTCGCGGCGTCACGGTCCGAGGTCACCGGGCGTCCGCCGGGCGTTCCCTCGACGACCGGCCAGGCGACACCGACCGCCGGGTCGTCCCAGGCGAAGCCGAGCTCGTCGGTGCCGTCATAGGCGTTCGTGACCAGATAGACGAGCTGGAGCGGCTCGACCGCGAGGAAGCCGTGGGCGACGCCGGTCGGGATGTAGACGGACGAATCGGCCGGCAGCTCGCGCGTCTCGACGATGGGGCCACCCGAACCGTCGAGAAGCGGCCGGACGTCGACCAGCGCCACGAAGGCGCGGCCGCCGGCCACGATCCACAGGTCGTCCTGGCGTCGGTGGAGATGCAGCCCGCGGAGGACGCCGGCGTCCGAGGTCGACAGGTTCGCCTGGGCGAACGGCGCGTCGGGAAAGTCGGCCGCCCGCCACAGCTCGCGGAACGACCCGCGACCGTCCACGTGGCGGGCGATGCTGCCGTAGCGGACACCGGGCAGCGCGGACGGCCGGTCGGTCGGCAGGTCCGGCGCGGTCATCGGCGGCTCACGCGCCCACCCGCGACGCCCGTACGGCACGCAGGAGGGTCGGGGCGTAGTCGGCCATGGCGGCGGTCCATGGTCGCATCGGCTCCCCCGATGGCAACGCGGTCGGTGCGAGGACGCCCCAGCGTGGCGGTCGCGATGGCCGGCTCCAGGTCGACGCCGGCACGTCCGCGACCCCGACCTCGATCCCCGCTCGGTGGATCACGTCGCGCGCCCAGTCGGCCCGGGTCGCGACCAGCCCGTTGACGAGGTGGTGGATGCCGGCGGTCGCGTCCTCGGCCAACAGCTCGACGACGGCGTCGGCCACGTCCGCCGTGTAGGTCGGGGTCCCCCACTCGTCGGACACCGCTCGGAGCGGCTCGCCGGCGGCCCGGGCACGCTCCGCCGCCTCGAGGATCCGGCTCGGGAAATCGCGGCCCGGCGCACCGAACAGCCACGCCGTCCGGGCGATCCCGAGGGCCGCGCCGGGCTCGGTGTCGAAGGCGACCGTGGCGAGCCGCTCGCCCTCGGCCTTCGAGGCCCCGTACGGATTGCCGGGTGAGACCGGCTCGGACGGCCCGTACGGCCGGCCGTCGCGGCGGTCACCATCGAACACCTCGTTGGTCGAGATCAGCAGCAGGTCCGTGCGACGCGCCGCGCAGGCCGCCGCCAGGATCCCGGTCGCGACCGCGTTCCGCCGCAGGGCGAGCTCGGGGTCGAGCGCGCAGCCATCGACGTCGGTCCAGGCCGCGGCATGGACGACGACCTCGGGACGATCACGGTCGAGCAGGAGCCCGATCCCCTCCGGCGCGTCGAGGTCGAACGCGTCGCGCGCCCAGGCGATCGGTCCCGAGGCACCGGTGAACGGCGCGTCCGCCAGGGCGGCGACGATGGCGCTCCCGAGCCGGCCCCCGGCCCCCGTCACCGCGACGCGCATCAGGGTCGACTGGCCGGATCGCCGCTCGAGGGCGCCGCGGCCCGGCCGGTCGCCAGCCGACCCGCGTACTGGCGCGCATACCAGCCGTCCCAATCACCCGAGCGAGTCGCTCGCCACCATGCCTCGTTCGTGCGGTACCAGTCCACGGTCCGGGCAAGGCCGTCCTCGAAGGTCGTGCGGGGCCGCCAGCCGAGCTCCGCGAGCTTGGCGCCATCCATGGCGTAGCGCCGGTCGTGGCCCGGCCGATCCTCGACCTGCATGACCAGCGACCAGGGCTTGCCGAGCAGGTCGAGCAACAGCGTCACGACCTCGCGGTTGGTGCGCTCCGAGCCGCCCGCGACGTTGTACGTCTCGCCGCTCGCCCCGTGGCGCAGCACGTGGTCGATGCCCGCAGCGTGATCTCCGACGTACAGCCACTCGCGCCGCTGGAGACCGTCGCCGTACAGCGGCAGGGGCTGGTCA
This sequence comes from Candidatus Limnocylindrales bacterium, assembly GCA_036003325.1. GTDB lineage: Bacteria > Chloroflexota > Limnocylindria > Limnocylindrales > CSP1-4 > SPCO01. Next base: position 7,712 of record DASYSM010000002.1, on the reverse strand, counting down.
TCGAGAGCGTTGGTGATGAACAGCGGGATGAGCTTCTCGGGATGGTGGTACGGGCCGTACGTGTTCGAGCCGCGGGTCACCACGGCGTCGACGCCGTGGGTCACGACGTAGCTGCCGACCAGCAGCTCGCCGGCCGCCTTGGCCGCCGCATACGGGGACCGGGGCGCCAGCCGGTCTCCCTCCCCAGCGTGGCCGGCGTCGACGGAGCCGTAGACCTCGTCGGTCGAGACCTGCAGGAAGCGCGGGGCGCCCGACGCGACGCGGCACGCCTCGAGCAGGACGTGGACCCCGACGACGCCCGTGGCCAGGAACGCCTCGGGGTCGAGGATCGAGCGATCGACGTGCGATTCGGCGGCGAAGTTGAGGACCGCGTCGGCATCGGCGACGAGCGGCGCGACGACCGTCGCATCGGCGATGTCGCCGCGCACGAACCGAAGGCGCCCGGCCATCTCGGGGTCGTCCCGCACCGGCGCCAGGTTCGCCTCGTTGCCCGCATAGGTCAGCTTGTCGAGCACGGTGATCCGCGTCCCGTCCCGCCGCGCGAGGACGTCACGGACGTAGCACGAACCGATGAACCCGGCACCGCCGGTCACCAGCAGCCGTCCGAACGGCCGGTCGGCGGTCACGCCGTCACCGCGTCGTCCTCAACCGACACGACGGCTGACGGGCGGCGTCAGGCGTCCCTCGGCGTCGTCGGCGGCGGCCAGCTCGGCGGCGCGCAGGAGCGACGGGACCGTCCCGGCATCGGTCCAGTGACCCTCGTAGACCGGGCTGTAGAGGCGGCGGTCGGGGATGTAGTGGTTGAGCACGTCGGTGATCTCGAGCTCGCCGCGACCCGACGGTAGGAGGTGGTCGATGACCGCGAAGGCGTCCGGTCGCAGGAAGTAGACGCCGATCGGGATGAGATCGCTCTTGGGGTGCTCGGGCTTCTCCTCGAACCCGACCACGTGACCGTCCGGTCCGAGCTCGGCCACGCCGAACCGCTCGGGATCGGGGACGCGGTAGAGGAGCGTCCCGGCGCCGTACGGGCCCGCTTCGAACTCGCTCGCCACGTCGGCCAGGGCGGGCCCGCGCAGGATGTTGTCGCCGAGCACGCAACAGAACGCATCGTCACCGACGAAGTCGCGGGCCAGGCCGATCGCGTGGGCGATCCCGAGCGCGCCGGGCTGGTAGCGATAGGTCAGGTCGATGCCGAACGCCGAGCCGTCCGCCAGCAGCTCGACGACGTCGCCGACGCTCTTGCCCCCGACGATGACCATCACCTCGCGGATGCCCATCCGCGCGAGCGTCTCGATCGGGTAGTAGATCATCGGCCGGTCGTAGATCGGCAGGAGGTGCTTGTTGGTGACGATGGTCAGCGGGTAGAGCCGTGTGGCGGTCCCGCCGGCGAGGACGATGCCCTTCATCGCCGCGAAGCGTAGCAGCCGGTCAGGGCTTGGCGGAGGTGCTCGGCGAGATGCACGGCTGCTCGCCCTGCGGCAGGACCCCTCCCGAGCAGTCGACCGGCTGCTGCTCGAGCGGTGGCAGCCCGCCCTGGTAGTCGGTGATGACCAGCAGGGTCTCGAGCTTGTCGAGCTGGGCGGCCGGCTGCAGGTAGGCCGTCTGGACGACGCTGTTCGCGTCACGCGACACGTCGACGACCTGCCCGATGAGCAGGCCCTTGGGATACGGCGAGCGGACGCCGTCGCTGAGCTCGATGCCGGCGGTCACGACCTCGTCACCGGGCGCGACCGTCTCGGTCGAGTCGATCTGGCTCATCGTCAGGACGCCACCGAGCTGGCCGACGACCTGGCCGGTGGCGGCGTTCGTGGTCAGCTGCCCGATGACGGTCGATCCGCCGTCGGTCAGGAGCACCACCTTGGCGCTCGATGGGCCGACCTCGGTGACCCGCCCGGCCAGCGCGCCCCCGGCCGCGACCGCCACGTCGCCGACGGCGATGCCGTCGTCGGTCCCCTTGTCGAGGACGACCAGGCGGCGGAACTCGGACGACTCACGGGCGATGACCGAGGCGGCCGTCGTCTTGAGCTCGAACCCCGCGCGCAGCTGGAGGAGGGCGGTCAGCTGGTCGTTCTCGCGGCGGATCTCCTGGAGCCGGGCGTTCTCGATGGTCAGCCGGTCGTTGTCGGCGCGGAGCGCGGCATTGTCGGTCCGGAGCCGGTCGATCTCGCCGACCGATGCGACGACCGACGAGACCCCGCCGGCGATCTGATCAAGGCCGCCCTCGATCGGCCGGAACGCGAAGCCGATCCCGTTCTGGACGTCGCGCACCGTCGGGTTGGACGAGAACGCCATCAGCAGGACCGTGATCAGAAGAAGGACCATGAACGCGACGCCACGGCGTCTGGCGGCCCGGCTCGCGAGGACGGCGGTCATGTCGGTCGTGTCGGTCGGCGCCGTGCCCGGTGCGCGCGGCTCAGCGCGGCGGTCGCGTATACGTCTCGGACACGAGCACCCGAGACATCCGGTCGAGATCCTGGAGCACGACGCCGGTCCCGCGCGCGACGCAGGTCAGCGGGTCGTCCGCGATGTGGACCGGCATCTGGGTCGCCTCGGCGACGCGCCGGTCGAGCCCGGCCAGCAGCGCGCCACCGCCGGCGAGCACGATGCCCTGGTCCATGATGTCGGCGACCAGCTCGGGCGGCGTCTCCTCGATGGTGTCCTTGACCGTGTCGACGATCCACTGGACCGACGGCTCGATCGCCTCGCGGATCTGGTCCGCCCCGACCTCGACGCTGCGCGGCAGGCCGGTGAGCAGGTCGCGGCCGCGAAGCGCGACGCGCTGCGCGTCCCATTCGCCCGGGTAGGCCGAGCCGATGGCGATCTTGATGTCCTCGGCGGTGCGCTCACCGAGGAACAGGTTGTACTCGCGTCGCGCGAACGTGACGATGTCCTGGTCCATCTCGTCGCCACCGATGCGGATGCTGCGGCTGACAACGATACCGCCAAGGCTGATGACGGCCACCTCGGTCGTTCCGCCGCCGATGTCGACGATGAGGCTTCCGGACGGCTCGCTGACCGGGAGCCCGGCCCCGATCGCGGCGGCCATCGGCTCCTCGATCAGGCCGGCCCAGCGCGCGCCGGCGTTGAGTGCCGCGTCCCGGACGGCCCGCTTCTCGACCTCGGTCACGCCCGACGGGATGCCGAGCAGCATCCGCGGCCGGGCGATGGTGCCGACCCGATCGTGGACCTTGTCGACGAAGTACTTGATCATCTGCTCGGTCACGTCGAAGTCGCTGATGACGCCGTCGCGGAGCGGACGGACCGCGATGATGTTGGCCGGCGTCCGACCGACCATCCGCTTGGCCTCGGCGCCGACGGCCAGCACGCGCTTGGTCTTGGCGTCGATGGCCACGACCGACGGCTCGCTCATCACGATCCCGCGATCACGCACGTGGACCAGCGTGTTGGCGGTCCCGAGGTCGATCCCGATGTCACGCGAGAAGAGGCCGAGGATCCGGTCGAGCATCTGGGCGGTGCGTCCTTCGTGGTGGGTCGCTTGCGGTGGTCGCTGGCGGTGGTCGCGGACGCGGGAGTCGCCGGGAACGGGCGGGTCGCGCGGATCCACACCGGGTCGGGCGGGCAGCCGGGGCAGTATACCCGGTCCCTTCCGGCGGACCGGACGATCCGGTCCGAGACGTGGCCGGGATGGTCGCGGGGAGAGCCCGCGCCGGGGCTACTTGAAGGTCAGCGTCGATGCGTCCTGGGTGGTGATCTTCAACGCGCCGTCGGCGATCGTGTAGCTCGCCGCGGAACTCAGACCGGCGAGGAAGATCGACGCCATCGACCCCTCCGGGCAGGCCACGAGAGTGCTCGGCCCGGGGACGATGGTCAGGCCGCCGGACGCGGTCGTGGTGTAGCTGCCGCCGACCTGGTTGCAGTCCACCTTCGACGCGAACGTGCCGTCCGACTTGAACTCGATCGTGTAGTTCGCCTGCTGGTCCGTCGGCACGACCGATTGCGAGGTCGGTGTCGTGGTCGTCATCGCCGTCCACTGCCAGGTCTTGCCGGTGAGTGAGCTACCCGACGAGCAGGCCGTGGCGACCAGGGCGGCGCCCACGACCAGGGCGATGAGCACGAGCTTGCGCATGTTGGACCCCCCGAGCATGACGAGGCGGCCATGATACCTGCCGCCAGCCGCCCGGGACGGCGTGTCAGTCGGCCGCTCGAGCGCCCGGCGCGGGCCGATCGAAGGCGACGCCCCGGTCCCGCAACGAGACGTACGCGTCGTGCCCGATGACCAGGTGGTCGAGCAGCTGGATGTCGAGCAACCGGCCCGCCGCCAGGGCCTCGGCGGTGAGGTGGAGGTCATCGGGCGACGGCGTCGGGTCGCCTGACGGATGGTTGTGCACGAGGATCACCCCCGCCGCGTTGAGTCGGACCGCGTCCCGGAACAGCTCGCCGACCCGCACCAGCGACGACGAGACGTTGCCCTGGTAGACGGTCGCGACGCGGAGCACGTGGTTCTTCGTGTCGAGCAGCACGACCCGCAGCTCCTCGCGCTCGAGCCGGCCCATCTGCAGGATCAGGCGCTCGGCGACATCGTGTGGCCCGCGGATCGTCCAGCGTCCGGCCGGCCAATCGGCGAGGAGGCGACGCCCGAGCTCGAACGCGGCCACGAGCTGGGCCGCCTTGGCATCGCCGATGCCCTTCACCTCAGCCAGCTCGAGCTCCGTCGCACGAGCCAGACCCGTGAGGCCGTCATGGCGGGCGAGCGCGTCGGAGGCGAGGTCCACGGCCGATCGCCCGTGCGTGCCGGATCCCCAGACGAGGCCGATGAGCTCGGCCGCGGTCAGTCCGCCGGCGCCCCGGAGGGCGAGACGTTCGCGTGGCCGTTCCGTGGCCGGCAGCTCACGGATGGCTCGTCCGCGCCGGCCGGGATCGTCGACGGCATCCGCCGCCTGCCTGCGCGATCCGCCCACGGTGGCACCTCCGGGATGACTGCCGGCGGTCGGGCGTCCCCGGGCCCGAACGACGGGAGCCCGCCGATTCCCCCCGCCATCCGGACCTCGAGGACGACGCAGAGCCTAGCCAGCGGCGCTCACCGGCGACTCATCGGGCGGTTCACCGCCAGTCACCGGCCGCGGGCTGGCGGCCGAGCGTGATCGCGACGCCCCGCCGGTCCCGGTCACAGCGAGCGGGTGGCGACCTCGGCGATGACCAGCAGGATGCCGTTGAACGCCGCGTGGAGCCCGAATGACGCCCACATCGTCCGACGGCGCACGAACAGCCAGCCGAGTGCGATGGCGATCGGGATGCGCGACCCGAACCCGACCGCCGCGAGCCCGAACGCCTCGCCGGCGTCCTTGCCCGAGATCGTCAGCACGTGTGCGAAGGCGAAGATGAGCGCGGCCTGGATGACCCCGCGCGCGACGCCCAGGCCGCGGACCCAGGCCGTGGTGGCGAACGCGCGGAACAGGATCTCCTCGCCGAAGGGCGCGATGATGACGCCGGCCAGCAGCGAGAGGGCGAAGCCGACCGGCTCGTGGGTCGGTGGCAGCGGGCTCTCGGGGATGACCGGGAAGATCGACAGCAGGATCTGGGAGACGACCGCTGTCACGGCGATGACCGGCACGGCCCACAAAGCTCCGCCGCCGATCTCGGAGATCGCGACCCGGTCGAAGGCGACGACACCCATCTCACGCCACGACAGCGCCCCGGTATCGACGACGAGCAGCCTGACCAGCCAGATGTAGATGACCGCCTGGACGGTGACCGCGAGCAGCGCGGCGAACGGCCCGTCGACCGGGATGCCCAGGATCTCGAGCGGCAGGCCCTCCACCCAGGCGGCCAGGATCGAGATCGAGATGACGGCGGCGAAGACCAGGAACGGCGACGGGCCGACGTACGCCAGCACGCCCCGCACGCGACGCTCGACGCCTTGCGAGCCGGCAGCCGAGACGAGCCCGATCGACAGCACGACGAGGCCGCCGATGGCCAGCGGCAGTCCGACCGTCGGGTTGCCGCTCATCACGGCGATGACGATCATGCCCAGGCCGAGCAGCGTCGCCAGCCAGCCGATCACGAACAGGGCCGGCGCCGACCGACCCTCGATGGTGAACGTCGAGGTACCGAGCCGGGTGGCCGGTGGCGATGTCCCGGGCGGGACCTGAGGCGTCGTCACGGACGGCACCGGGGCGATCGCGCGAGGTTCGGGTGGCTGGTCGGATCCGGTCGGGTCCGATGTCGCGCCCGCGTCAGGGACGGGCGGGTCGGACGGGCTCAACGCTCGGGCAGCGGATCCTGCGCGGACGACGGGATCGGGCCCTGGGCGGGGCGTGCCGGCGTCTGGTTGCGGATCGAGGTGGGCATCGGCGTCGGCGTCATCACGGAGCCGGTGCCCGCGGCAGAGGCCGGGACGGCGACCCGGTTGGTCGCGTCACGCCCCTGCGGCAGTGCCGTCATGGCCGCCGCGGGGACCTCGCGGCGCTCGAAGTCCTTGCCGCACCACGCACACAGCGACCAGTCCATCCCGACCAGCCGGCTGCAGTTCGGGCAGACGCGCTTCAGCCGTGTCCGGCAGGTGGGGCAGATGATCCATTCATCGTCGATGCGCCGCTCGCACGTCGGGCAGTGGTGGATGGACTCGACCTCGGCCAGGAGAGCCTCTTCGGCCAGGTTGCGTTCCCACGTCTCACCGATCTTCTCGTGCGGGCGGACGAGCTTGTAGATCCAGTAGGCGAAGACGAAGAAGATCGGGGTGAACAGGATGATCCCGGCGGCCGCGACGTACGGCAGGATCGGGTTGTCCGAGCGCTGCTGCATGTCGCGGAATGCCCAATAGGCGCACGCGAGCCAGATGATGACCAGGTACAGCCCGATCGCGCGGATCCCGAACTGGACGATGTCGCTCTCGAAGATCGTGTTGAGCGAGTCACCGATCGACTGGAGTATCTGGTCCATGCGCCTGGGTCGCCGCCTCCGTGGGCCACGGTCGGACCGGTCTGTCGCCGGTTCCGGTCTGTCGTCCGGGCAGTGTAGCAGGGGCCGTTCGGAGGCTCCGATGGCACCCGGGGCTCAGACGGACGGCTCTTCCGGGGCGTGACGAGTCGCCCACGACGCGAGGATCCCGCCGATCCCGAGGGCGATGCCACCGACGAGCGCCGCGAGCAGACCGATGTCGGCGCCGAGCGGGCCGACCATGTACGGCCAGGCGAGGCCGACCATGATCCCACCGGCGGCGAGCCCGAGAACCCCGGTACGGATCCAGACCGGGATCGTCGTGGGGACCACGCCGAGGCCGAGGACGCCGAGGAGGCCGGCGACCACGATGACATGGCTCGGCGATGCCAGACCCCACATGTCGAAGTAGCCGCCACGGTTCGCCGAACCGATCACGACGCGCGACCACGGCAGCAGGAACCCGAGGACGGACAGCGCAGCGCCGGCGACGACGAACCAGCCGGCGAGCTCGATGGATCGATCGGCGATGCCGGTCTCCGCGGCGGTGTCGGCCGCTGGTTCGGCGGCGGAGTCGGCGGAGTCGGAGGTCGCCTGCCTCCCCGCTCCGCCCATGGCCGCCGCGCCGGCCGGCCAGGACGGTCCCGCGGCGGTCGCGGTGGCGAGCGCGAAGGTCGGAGGTCGATAGGCGGCGGGCGATGAGGCGACGCCGTCGGTGATGGCCGCCCGTTGACGGACATAGGGGCGTGGTTCCAATACCGGCTCGGCGTCCTCGGGTGGAGGCCACGGCGCGTGTGCGAGGGCGCTCGGAGCGG
>DASYSM010000001.1:0-16050 GCA_036003325.1 Candidatus Limnocylindrales bacterium | reverse complement strand
GGAACGGCTCACCGACGCGGATCCTGACGTGCCCGCCCGGGTGCGGGACCTTCTGGCCCTTGGGCCAGACGCGGTTCGAGCCCGAGATGCCGATCGGGACGATGGGCGCCCCGGTCCGCAGCGCGAGGACCGCGATCCCGTCGCGAGCCTCCTGGAGTGAGCCGTCGGGACTGCGCGTGCCCTCGGGAAAGACGAACAGGATCTGCCCCTCGTCGAGGATGCGGCTGGCGAGCCGGAACGCCTCGATGTCGGCGGCGCCGCGTTCGACCGGGTGGACGCCCCCGTTCGCCGCCGTCCAGCCGATGATCGGCCAGGCGAACAGCTCCTTCTTGCCGAGCCAGTGGATCCGCCGGCCGAGCGTCGGGATCAGCCACGAACCGATGACGACCGCATCGAGGTTCGAGGCGTGGTTCGCCGCGAGGATGACCGGGCCGTCGCGTGGGATCCGGTCGATCGCGCCGGTCGCCTTGACCCGGCCCATGATGCTGCCGAAGACGCGGCCTCCCGCGGTCAGCGCGGCGAGGAACGGCGTGATCGAGCTGTCGAGCGGTTCGGGCGCCTCGCTCATGTCCCGGCGCCGCTCGGCTCCGGCTCGCGCGCATCGTCGTCGGCGGCACGCCGTGCCTCGGCGTCGAGGATGGCATTGACCACCGCGTCGACCGTGTCCTCGAAGCGGTTGCCGTCGGTCGAGATGATCCGTGCGTCCGGGGCCGCCCGGAGCGGCGCCACGGCGCGGGTCGAGTCGAGCTCGTCACGCCGGCGAAGCGCGCCGAGGACGGCCTCGGCCTCCGGGCCGTTCGGGTCGAGCCCGCGTTCCTCTGTCCGCCGCCGGGCCCGCTCCTCGACCGACGCCTCGAGGAAGATCTTGAGGTCGGCGTCGGGCAGCACGACCGTCCCGATGTCGCGGCCCGCCATGACGATCCCGCCGCCCTCCGCGAGCGCGCGCTGACGCTGCAGCAGGGCGGACCGGAGCTCGGGGATCGCCGACACCGCGGAGACGGCGGCGTCGACGGCCGGGCCGTGTACAGCCTCGGTGTGGTCCGTTCCGTCGACCAGCACGCGCGCCAGGCGACCCTGGCCATCGGGGGCCAGCTCGACCTCATCGACCAGCCCGCGCATCGCGTGCGGGTAGCTCGCGGACACGCGGCGTGCGAGCGCCAGCCAGGTCACGGCGCGGTACAGCAGCCCGGTGTCGCAGAACCGGTAGCCGACCTCGAGGGCGGCCGCGGCGCCGACGCTGCTCTTGCCGGACGACCCGGGTCCGTCGAGCGCGACGACGAGCCTCGGGCGCGGATCGGCCGGGCGGGCATCCATCCGGTCAGGATAGCCGGTCGGCCGTCGGCTCCGGCTCGCCGTCCGATACGCCCAACCCTTCCCTCCCCCTACGTCCACGGCGACGGCAGGTGGGTCAGCGGCTCGCGGTCGGGCAGGACGTCTGCCTGGAGCGCCGGGTCGGCCGCGGCGACGTATCGCTCGTCGAGCCCGAGCTCCTTGAGGACGATGTTCCGGCCCTGCGCGATCCCGGTCGCCTTGTAGAACGCGACCGTCCGATTGAACCCCTGCCGTCCGAACCCGCAATCGGACGACAGGATCAGCTTGTCGGGCGGGATCACCTCGAGCGCACGCCGGATCCGGCCGGCGACGACAGGCGCCATGTCGGCCTGGAGCGTCCGGTGGCTCACCATGCCGACCGCGACCTTCTTCGCGAGGTTGTTGGCGTACGGCTTGAACAGGTCGATCTCGGCCAGCTCGTTCTCGGTCGCCTCGACGGTCCAGACGTCGCCCTTGAGCCGGTTGAGGTAGATGTCGATCGAGTTCGCGTACGACTCGCCGCTGTAGACCTTCTGCATGTTGGGGTTGCCCCAGCAGGTGTGGATCCACAGCTCGACGTCGTCGAGCCCGTCGACCTCGTGGTTGAATGCGTCGACCATGAAGTCGAGCAGCTCGGTCTCCTCGGGATGGAAGGCCGCCGTGAAATGGATGGTCGGTTCCTCGATCTGGATGACCTGCGCGCCGGCTGCCGCGAGCTGGCGGAGCTCGAGGTTCATCGCGCCTGCCATGTCCCAGATGAGCTGTTTCTTGTCGTCCAGGTCGTACGCGTCGGTATGGCTGTCGAGGAAGATCGCGAGCACCTGCGACGAGCAGGTCCCGAACTTGACCGGCTTGCCGGAGGCGGCGCGGGCCTGGGCGATCCGCCACAGCTTCGCGTACTCGAGCGGGTTCTTCGGGTCAGCCTCGACCTTGCCGACCACGCGCGGCCAGCGCCAGGTCGTCTCGATCTCGTTCATCAACGTCCCGGCCGGGAACGCGAGCAGGCTGTCGCGCGAGCCCTCGTACTGCAGCTCCTCGTGCTCGAAGCCCTTCCAGCGCTGGAGCGGGTAGTGGTGCCACGAGCGGCCCGCGAAGTCCTCGTCGAGGTGGTAGTCGCCGTTGGTCAGGATGTCGAGCCCGGCCCGCTCCTGGTCGGCCAGGACGGTCGCGTGCGCGTCGAGGAACTGCTCGCGGAAGCGGACGTCGAGCAGGGCCGTGTCGAGGGGCCGTCCCCACAGCCCACCGTCGTACCAGCGCGGCCGCGGCCACGAGCCGGTGACGGTCGCTGGCAGCATCAGGTCCTTGGTGGCCGTGAGCATCGCGCGGGGCCTCCTCGTCGTCCGTCTTCTCGTGGTCGGTCGATGCTAGATCGTCTAGCGCCGATGCGGTCACGTCGCGGTTCAAGGCCTACCGCACGCCGGGCGTGCGATCTCGTTGCCTGGGAGGCAACGAATCATGCCTGAAGCGTCGGCCGACCGGCGAGAACCGGGTGCAGGTGGTGGTTTGGCGTCTGGCAGACGACGATCCAGCGTTGCGACCGCTCGTGAACGATCGTCGGCCATCGAGTCACGGCGTCAGCCACATTTCGTCGCCTCTCAGACGCCGGCCAGGGCCACGCGACTACGCCGACGTCAGTGTGTTCAGCATCTCCACAAGTTCGTCCGGCCGCATGAAGTCCATCTCGTTGTCACGCGCTCGCATCGTCAAGCCTCCATCAGCGACCAGATCCGCTCCGTTGGGCTGCGTACTTGACGAACCACTCCAGGGCGCCAGGGTCCGCCGTCGCGCCCGCGGCCGCGACCTCGGTGAGTGATCGGCCCAGGAACAGCCGCTTGACCGGCACCTCCATCTTCTTGCCGGTCAGCGTCCGAGGGATGGCCGGCGCAGCGATGATCTCGTCGGGCACGTGGCGCTGGGAGAGCGCCGTCCGGATCGCAGCCCGGATCCTGTCGCGGAGGTCGTCGGCCAGGACGACGCCGTCGGCGAGGACGACGAACAGCGGCATCCAGTAGCCGCCGTCCGGGAGCTCGAGCCCGACCACCAGGCTGTCGAGCACCTCGGGAAGGCTCTCCACCACGCCGTACAGCTCGCTCGTCCCGAACCGGATGCCCTGCCGGTTGAGCGTCGAATCCGAGCGGCCCTCGATGACGGCGCTCCCGCGGTCCGTGATCCGGATCCAGTCGCCGTGCCGCCAGACCCCCGGGAACATCTCGAAGTAGGACTCGCGATAGCGCGATCCGTCGGGGTCGTTCCAGAGGGACAGCGGCATGGACGGCAGCGGGGCCGTCAGGACAAGCTCTCCGGTCTGGCCGACGACGGATCGACCCGCCTCATCGAAGGCTTCCACCCGCGCCCCGAGGGAACGCGCCTGGAGCTCGCCGGCATGGACCGGCAGCAACGGGCAGCCGCCGACGAAGGCCGAGACGACGTCGGTGCCGCCACTCATCGAGGCCAACCAGACGTCCGGCTTGACGGCGTCATACACCCAACCGAAGGCCTGGACCGAGAGCGGCGACCCGGTCGAGCCGATGGCCTCGAGACGCGACAGGTCGTCCGTGTCACCCGGTCGGAGGCCGGCCTTCATGCAGGCGGTCAGGAACGCGGCGCTGGTCCCGAACAGCTGGACCCGCGCCTCCGCGGCGAGGCGCCACAGGATGCCGAGATCGGGATAGCCGGGGCTGCCGTCGTACAGCACCGGGACGCCGCCGACGAGCATCGACCCGACGAGGAAGTTCCACATCATCCAGCCGGTCGTGGTGTACCACGACATGCGGTCGCCGTCGGCGATGTCGAACATCAGCCCGACCGCCTTGGCATGCTCGAGGACCACGCCTCCGTGGCCGTGGACGATGGCCTTCGGGAGGCCGGTGGTCCCCGATGAGTAGAGCACCCAGAGGGGATGGTCGAAGGGAACAGGCTCGAACCGCAGCGGCGCGGCGGGCCCCGCCACGAGGTCCGCCCACATCACTTCGGCGGGGTCGCTGACGGCGCAGGCGGGATCCAGATATGGGATCAGCACGGTCCGCTCCGCGGTCGGCAGCGCGGCGCGCAGCTCGGCGATCACGTCCCTCCGATCGAACGCCTTGCCGCCGTAGGTGTAGCCGTCGACGACGATGAGGACCCTCGGCTCGATCTGGGCGAAGCGGTCGACGAGGCTCTGCGTCCCGAAGTCCGGCGAACAGCTGGACCAGATCGCGCCGATGCTCGCACAGGCGACCATCGCGATGACCGCTTCGGGGATGTTGGGGATGACCGCCGCGACCCGGTCGCCACGGCCGACGCCGAGCCGCCGCAGGCCGGTCGCCGCCGCCGCGACCGCCGCGGTGAACTCCGCACCGCTCATCTCCCGGAGCGGCACACGTTCGGAGGCGAACAGCAGGGCCGGGTGCTCCGGCGCGAGGCGGGTGATGAGCGCCTCGGCGTAGTTGAGCGTGGCGCCCGCAAACCATCGCGCGCCGGGCATCGACCGGTCGTCGAGGACGTGGCTGCGGTCACCGTGCAGTGGGATGGCGTGATAGTCGACGACCGACGTCCAGAACCCCTCGAGGTCGTCCACCGACCAACGCCACAGCGCCGCGTAGTCCTCGAACCTGAGGTCACGCTCGCGCTCGAGCCACCGGATGTAGGAGGCGATCGTGGATGCCTCGCGGAATGCCGGCGATGGCTCCCAGAGAAGGGCGCCTTCCTCGAGGCGGCGCTCGGTGCTCACGCCATCGACCGCGGCGACGGTCCGATCCCCTCCCCGGCCACCTGGCGGCCGGCCTGGAGGACGAGCCGCCGCGCGGGATCGAGCAGGATGGCGGGATCGGCCAGGGGGTCGCCGTCGATCACGAGCAGGTCCGCCGCCCGGCCGACCTCGAGGGTCCCGACCACGTCGGCGAGCCCGAGTGCCTGGGCAGACCCGAGGGTCGCGGCCCGGATCGCGGCGGCCGTGCCGATGCCGGCCGTGGCCATCCGGACCAGCTCGGTCGCGTTCGCGCCCGGCGGTCCGCTGTCGTAGCCCATCGCCAGCGTGACGCCGGCATCGTGGGCGGCCCGGAGCGTGGCGTGGGCGTCGTCGGCCTGGCGCCTGGCCTGCTCGACGAGCCTCGGCGGGAACTCGTGCACGAACCGCTCGGCGAGATCGACGAACGTGGAGAGCGTCGGGACCAGGACGATGCCGCGCTCGGCCATGACCGCGAGCAGCTCCGGCGCCCGATGCAGCGACAGACCGTGCTCGATGGTGTCGACGCCTTCCTCCACGGCGATCCGGGTCCCACCGAGGCCCTCGGCATGGGCCGCCACGCGGTAGCCCATCCGATGCGCCTCGTCGACGGCGGCCGCGACCTCGTCACGCGTCATCTGGGCCGGTTCGGGATCCTCGCGCACCACCGACCGAGCGCCGGTGGCCATGATCTTGATGTAGTCCGCCCCGTCGCGGATCTGCTCGCGGACCGCCTTGCGCATCTCCCACGGCCCGTCGGCCGGACGGTACATCGTCCCGAAGATGACGGCGCCGGGCGAGGTGGCCGACAGGATGCGGCCGCAGGACAGGATCCGCGGGCCCGGGACGATCCCGAGATCGACGGCCTGGCGCAGGACGATCGCTTCGCCGCCATAGCCGCCGACATCGCGGATGGTCGTGATCCCGGCCTCGAGCAGGACGCGGGCCATGGCGGCGAGGACGAAATAGCCGAGCTCCGGGGGCCGCGGATCATCCCCGTGGAGCGCCGGCGGCGGCCCGAACCCGGGACTGCGGTCGGTGTCGTGCGAGACGTGGGCATGAGCGTCGATCAGCCCCGGCATCACCGTCCGACCGGCGAGGTCGATGGCGTCGGGCGGTGGGTCGCCTCCGGCGTCGGCGACCGCCGTGATCCGTCCGTCGCCGATGGTGATCGCGGTCCGCTCGCGCGGCGCGCCGCCGCGCCCATCGATGAGCCGGGCGTTCCAGAGCGTCGCTGTCATCGGGGCTTCGAGGACGGCGTCGGTCTGCCCCTCGGCCCGGGCGCGGCGGTCGGCTGCGGCCCCCCAGACGGCCCATCGCCACCGTCGCGTGACTTCGCGCCCGCCCGGCTGGTCCCGGCCCCTGCGCCGAGGCCACGGACCTCCGGCGCCCGCAGACGCCGCGCCCGGCCGCTGGGCAGGTCGTCGAGCCGGACCGGCCCGATCCGGACGCGAACGAGCCGCTCGACCGGGGCGCCCACGGCGCCGAACATCCGGCGCAGCTGGCGCTTCCAGCCCTGGGCGAGGATCGCCCGGTACCAGACCAGTGGCCCGGGTGGTGGCGAGATCAGCTCGCCCAGCCGCCGCGTCTCGATGTCGGTCGTCGGTCGCAGCCCGGTCAGCGTCGCGAGACCCTCGTCGAGTGGGATCCCGGCCTTGAGCGACGTCGCCTGGTCGGCGGTCAGGGCGACGCGCAGCCCGATCGCGTACTCGCGTTCGATGCCGTGCCGCGGATGGAGGACGCGATCGGCCCACGCGCCGTCGTTGGTGAGGACGAGCAGGCCCTCGGAATCCTGGTCGAGACGCCCGACCGGGAACAGCCGCCCACCCTCGGGCACGAGCGCGGTCGGGATCATGTCGAGGACCGTCTTCGATGCGTGCCGATCCCGGACGGTCGAGGTGACGCCGGCGGGTTTGTGCAGCAGCAGGTACTCGGGCGCCGACGCCGAGCCGATGACCCGGCCATCGACGGCGATGACGCTCGTGTCCGGATCCACCTGCATCCCCAGCCTGGCAGGCTTGCCGTCGACCGTGACCCGGCCGTTCGCGATCAGCACCTCGCTCGCCCGGCGCGACGCGACCCCGGCCGCCGCCAGGACCTTCTGGAGCCGGTCGGGCGGCATCAGGCCCCGTTCCCGTCGACTGGGCCGCCAGCACCGGTATCGGCCGGGAAGAGCGGCTCGGTGACCGGTTCGCCGCCCTCCTCGGCCAGCCGCGCGGCCACGTCGAGGTCGAGCAGCGGCAGCTCGTCGAGGCTGGTCAGCCCGAACCGCTCGAGGAACTCGAAGCCCGTCCCGTAGAGGTACGGCCGGCCGGGCGCCTCGGACCGGCCGAGCTCGACGACCAGCCGTCGATGGAGCAGGGTCCGGATCGTGTAGTCGGAATCGACGCCGCGGATACGCTCGACCGCGGACTTCGTGACGGGCTGGCGGTAGGCGACGATGGCGAGGGTCTCGAGCGACGCGGGCGACAGCCGGACGGCGTCGGCGCCGACATAGCGCGCGACCAGGGCGCCGCCCTCCGGCGCGGTCGCCAGCTCGACACGATCGCCATCGATGAGCAGCCGCACGCCTCGCTCACGGAGCGAGACCTCGAGGTCGCCCAGCCGGGCATCGACGGTCGCCCGGTCCGTGCCTGCCAGCGTCGCGATCTCGCGTCGCGAGAGCGGCTTCTCGGCGACGAACAGGAGCGCCTCGAGGGCTGCCTCGGTCAGCTCGATCGGCGGCAGGACGTCGGCCGAAGGCGGCGCGTCGGTGGCCGGCCGGGCGTCCTCGAGCGGTTCCATCGCGTCGCTCACGCGAACGACTCCAGCGACTCGTCGAGCGGCGTCTCGAGACTGGTGTCGATCCCCGCGGCAGACCGCTCCTCGGCGGTCGTCGACCGGGCCACGATCGGGCCCCACGGTGCGGCCTGGGCGACGACGATCTCGCGGCGCTTCATCAGCTCGAGCATGGCCAGGAATGTGATCGCGATCACGACTCGGTCGCGGACGCCGGCCAGCAGGTCCTGGAGCACGAATGTGGGGGCGTCGCGGAGCGCCGAACGGATGATCTCGGCGCGTTCGGTGATCGTGATCGTCCGGCCGATGATCTCGGCCGGTGGCTCGGGCGGCATGGTCAGCGCCGCGAGGCGGTCGAGCGCCCGGACGAGACGGACCGGGTCCACCACCGGGGCGTCCAGCGGCCGTGCGCCGACGAGGGCTGTCGCCCGTGACGCACCCGGTTCGCGCCGGAACAGCCCGATCCGTCGCAGCGCACCCTCCGCCAGTCGCAGCCCGGCGTCGCGGTGCGCCCGATAGACGATGAGCCGGGCGCGAAGCTCGGTCTCGGGGTCGACCTCGTCGTCCGTGGCGCCGGTCGCGGTGCCGGCCTGTGGTTGGCGCGGCAGCATCGCTCGGCTCTTGATGAGGATCAGCTGGCTGGCGATGGCGACGAACGAGCTGACATTGCCGAGCCGGTCGGCATCGAGCCGGCCGAGCGCGTCCAGATATGCCTCCGCGAGCGCGCCGAGGGGGACGGTCAGGACGTCGAGCTGGCGTGCCTCGATGAGCGACAGCAGCAGCCCCAGCGGACCGTCGAACTCGGCCAGCTGGACCTGCGTCCGACTCTCGGGTCGGCGGCCGTCACCGAACGTCACCGCGGGCGAGACAGTCGCCGCGTGTGTCATCAGTTCGCCTCGTCGGCGAGCCGTAGCAGCTCCCCGAACTCGGGGTCCGTCGGGGCGTCCTGGTCGCGGATGAGCGCGACGGTGCGAACCGAGCAACCGGCACCGGCCGCCATCGCCGCCGATGTCTCCGCGTGCGTGCGCAGCCGCGCGAGGGCGGGCCCGAATCCGGGCAGGATGGCCGCGACGCGCCAGATCCACGCCCCGTAGCGCTGGCCGAGCGAGTAGGCGACCCGTGGCAGGACCCCGGTCTGGCCCTTGCCCGCGTCATGGAGCAGGCCCGCGACGAGCAGGTCCGGATCGGTCACGCCCTCGCCGCGCAGCGAAGCAGCCACATCGAGGCCGTGACGCTGGTCGGCCACGTGCATCCGGTCGAACAGCGCGAGCTGGGCGGGTGTGGTCCAGGCCACCAGTCCCGCTCGCTCCCCGGGCCGGACGGTGGCTCGGATGTGCGCGCGGAACTGGCGGACCTTACTGGCCCACCAGGAGCGTGAGGAAGGCATCCAGGATCGGATCGATGATCCGCAGGCCGATCGAGTCGCCTGGCGGGAAGAACAGGATGACGATCAGGATGATGAAGCCGTACTGCTCGAGGAACGGACGGACCTGGTAGACGGTCCGCTGATCCATGAACGCGAACAGCACCTTCGATCCGTCGAGCGGCGGGATCGGGATGAAGTTGAAGATCATCAGCAGCAGATTGATCTGGACGAAGAAGAACAGCACGTTGATGAAGATGTCGCTCGGCCCGTAGAACTGCGGCTTGTCGAGGATGTAGCGAAGCGGGATGGCCGCGGCGGTGGCCAGGATCAGGTTCGACAGGGGCCCGGCAGCGGCAACGATCGCCTCGCCACGCCGGCCGCCCTCGAGGTTCATCGGGTTGACCGGCGTCGGCTTGGCCCAGCCGAACCCGAACGGCGTCCCGGTCGCGGCCGAGCCGATGAACGTGAGGGCCAGGAGCGTGCCGCCGATGGGATCGAAATGGGCGACCGGATTGAGCGTCAGCCGGCCGAACAGCTTGGCCGTGCCGTCACCGAGCCGAAAGGCTGCCAGGGCGTGGCTGAACTCGTGGACCGGCAGCCCTACGAGCAGCATGATCGCGACGACGATCACGGCCGGGAGGAGAGTGGACGGGTCTATCTGCAAGCGGCACCTTGGCGTACAGGGATGGCTCGTATCGTAGCGGGGCCGCGGTCGGCGGTCCTTGCGCCGCCGCGTGGAGCGTCGGGCTCGATCAGAGTCGCGAGAGCAGATCCGCCTTCTTGGCCTCGTACTCCTCGGGCGTGATCGCGCCCCGGTCGCGCAGGTCGGCGAGGCTGGCCAGGGTCCGCGTCACCTCGTCGGGGTTTGCCGTCGGCGCGCCCGGCGCCGACGCCGAGCCCGGCACCGTGGTCTGGCCGGCACCACTCGGAGCGGCCGCCGCGGCCGCGGCGGCCGGCGCGGCATCGCGGATCGGCGGACTGGGCGGTGCCCAGCCCTCGCGTTCCATGCCGACCTCGAAGGAATGCTTGGCGTCGAGCATCCGCTTCTTGAACTCGATCGGGCTGCGCAGCATCTTCATCGCGTCGATGCCGCTCTCGGACGCGGTCAGGACGGTGAGGTCGCCGTAGTCGAACATCCGCCCGAAGAACGACTGCTTGAGCATCGCGTCGTTGATCTTCTCGAGCGAGCTGTCGGTCGCCTTGCGATTGAGCACGCCCGAGACCTGGATGACCCGCCGGTTGGTCAGCACGTACTCCTGGTTGATGTAGCGGAGCCCGGTCCAGATCGCCACTGCGATGCCACCGATGAACAGCACCGCCGCCGCCCAGCCGAGGACCGTGTTGATCGCGCCGCTGAGTCCGGTCGGATCCATCCCGCTGCCGAGCCACAGGAGCAGGCCGGCGATGACGAGCGCGAGGATCGCGTAGCGGGCACCGTAGACGAAGATCGCCGGGTGCTGCTTGGTGCGGTACTGGATCTGCTCGCCCGTCGACATCAGTTCGTCGGCGTAGCTCATGGGGCCGGTGCCTCCCTCTCAGGCCCGCGGATGGGCCCGGCTGTAGATGTCGCGGATGCGTTCGCCGGTGAGATGCGTGTACAGCTGCGTGGTGGAGATACTCGCATGACCGAGCAACTCCTGGACGATGCGCAGGTCGGCCCCACCCTCGAGCAGGTGCGTCGCGAACGAATGACGGAGGGTGTGGGGGCTGACGCGGTCGGTCAGGCCGGCCGTGGCCGCCGCGTGCTTGACCGCCGCCCAGGCCTGCTGGCGGGCCAGCCGGCCCCCGCGATCGCCCAGGAACAACGGGCCACCACGGATGGGTGCGACGTGATGGCGCGCCACCAGCGCCGCCCGCGGACCGCTCATCCAGCGACCCAGCCAGTCGAGCGCGACGTCGCCGACCGGCACCAGCCGCTCCTTGTCACCCTTGCCGATGACCCGCACGAACGCCCCGTCGACCGACAGGTCCTCGCGATCGAGACCGACCGCCTCGCTGATCCGGAGGCCCGCCGCATACAGCAGCTCGAGGAGCGCCCGATCACGTAGCGCGTGGGCGCCGTTCAGGGCGCTGCGATCGTCCGCCTCGTCGCCACCGGCCGATTCCAGGAGTCGGACGGTCTCGTCAGGTGTGAGGGTCTCGGGCAGGAGGCGTGACGGTTTCGGGAGGTCGAGGTGCGCGGCGACATCGACGGGGATGAGCCCCTCGCCGTAGGCGAACCGGTAGAAGCCCTTGAGGGCGGCCGCCCGGCGTCTGAGGCTGCTCGGCGCGAGACCCGGGTCACCGCGCCGGCCGCGACGTGTCCGCGCCGCGAGGTAACCCACGGCGGCATCGGGCGAGCGTGCCCAGGAGTGGGTCACGCCACGCGCCGCGGCGTAGTCGTGCAGGTCCGCGCGATACGCGCGGATGGTGGCCGGCGCGAGGCCACGCTCGACGCGAAGGTAGGTCAGGTAGTCGTCGATGGCGGCGTCGAGGGATCGCACGAAGGTGGCGCCGGCTCAGCCGGTCTGGGCCACCTCGCCGCGCCAGGCCTCGGCGCGGTCGAGGAGCTCGCGGGCACTGGCCAGCGTCGCCGCGCCGCCCAGCTCGCCACCGAGCATCTGGGCGAGCTCGACGATCCGGCCCTCGCGATCGAGGCGTTCGACCTCGGTGACCGTCCGGCCGCCGCGCTCGCGCTTGGCGATACGGTACTGCGCGTCGGCGTGGGCCGCGATCTGCGGGAGGTGCGTCACGCACAGGACCTGGTGCCGTCGCGCCAGTGCCCACAGGCTGCGCCCGACCGGATCGGCGCTCCGCCCGCCGATCCCTGCGTCCACTTCGTCGAACACGAGGACGGGCGTGTCGTCGGCCTCGGCCAGGACGCTCTTGATCGCCAGCGCGACGCGCGACAGCTCGCCACCGGATGCGATCCGGGCGAGCGGCCGGGCCGGCTCGCCGGGGTTCGGGGCGAGGCGGTAGACGACCTGATCGACTCCGCTGGCGTCGAAGGCGACCGCATCGCCGTCGAGCTCGATGGCGGGCTCGTCCGCGCCGGCGACGCGGCGACCGAGCGCGACCTCGAAGACACCGGCCGGGAAGCCGAGCTCTTCGAGGACGACGCCGACCGCACGCTCGAGGGCGTTCCCGGCGGTCCGCCGTGACTCCGACAGCGCCGCCGCCGCGCGGGCGACGCCTTCGAGCAGCGCCGTGTCCTCACGCTCGCGACGGGTCCGCTCGGCGTCGAGCCCACCGAGCCGCTCGAGCTCCTGCGCGGCGCGCTCGCCGTGCTCGATGACCTCCGCCTCGCCATCGCCATAGCGCCGTTCGAGAGCGTAGATCGTCCCGAGCCGGTCCTCGAGCGTGGCAAGTGTCGCGGGGTCGTGTTCGATGCCGTCGGCCAGGACACGGATCTCGGCGGCAACGTCGTCGAGCTCCGCCTCCAGCCCTGCCAGCCGCTCGGCGGCGGCCTCGAAACGGGGGTCCAGGCGCGCCAGGCCGCGCGCCTCGCGGACGGCGATCGCCGTCGCGTCGCGGGCGCCGGCGCCATCCGCGGTCAGGGCGTCCTGGACCGCGGCCGCTCCCCGGGCGATCGCCTCGCCATGCTGGGCGGCCGTCAACCGGGCGCGGATCTCGTCGGCTTCGCCCGGTCGAAGCATGGCTGCCGCGATCTCGGCCACCTCGTGCTCGAGCAGGTCCACCCGGCGGGCCAGCTCGCGGGGATCGATCGCCAGCTCGGCCAGAGCCGACCGGTTCGCCCGCCAGCGCTCGACGACCTCGGTCATCGCCGCCCGGGCCGGCAGGTGCCCACCGAACGCGTCGAGCAGGTCGCGCTGCCAGCGTTCGTCGAGGAGCCGCTGCTGGTCGTGCTGACCGTGGATCTCGATCAGCGGCCCGACCTCGTCGGCCAGTCGCGCGGCGGTCGTGGCCAGATCGTCGAGCCGGGCGGTCGAGCGGCCGCCGCCGGCCACCTCGCGCACCGCGATCAGCGGCTCGGGCAGCCGATCGAACAGGGCCTCGACCCGCGCCGTGTCCGTCCCGTGGCGGATGAGCCCGGTATCCGCCCGGGAGCCGCGGACGAGCCCGAGGGCATCGATCAGGAGGCTCTTGCCGGCGCCGGTCTCACCCGTGATCACGTTGAGCCCGGGCTCGAGCGTCAGGCGCAGCCGATCGATGAGCGCCAGGTCGCTCACGGTCAGCTCGAGGAGGCGTCCGGCGGTCACGACGGCAGCAAGGCCACCTTGTGCCGGAGCAGGTCCCAGAACGGCTGGGCACCCTCGGGCTCGATGAGCCGGATCGGGCGCTCCACGGCGCGGACCTCGACCACGTCGCCGACCCTGGCCGGGATGTCCTCGCGACCGTCGACCGACACGAGTGCCTCGTGCGCGTCGACCACCGTGCAGCGGACGGTCTGCTGCGGGCTGACCACGACCGAGCGGATGGCGGACAGGTAGGCGGCGATCGGCGTGACGACGAGGTTGCGGCTGACGGGATCGAGGATCGGGCCACCGGCCGAGAACGAGTACCCGGTCGAGCCGGTCGGGCTGGCGACCACGAGGCCGTCGGCCACGAACGTGGCGAGATGGGTGTCGTCGATCGCCACGTCGAGCCGGCACACCCGGGCCAGGGCCCCGCGCGCGATGACGATGTCATTGAGCGCGACATGACGGTCCTCGTGGATCGGCCTGCCGTCGCGGAGGATCCGGCCATCGAGTGCCATCCGCTCGTCGATCACGTAGCGGCCCGCGACGATCTTCGCCAGCACGGCGTCGAGCTCGCCCGCCTCGGCCTTGGACAGGAAGCCGACCTTGCCGAGGTTGATGCCGAGGATCGGGACGTCCACCTCGGCGACCGCGCGAACGGCGCGCAGGAACGTCCCGTCACCGCCGAGGACGACCAGCGCATCGGTCGTCCGGAGCTCGCCGACCAGCGCGTCGAGATCGCCCGACTGGAGCTGCCACTCGCCGATGCCGCGGACCTGGCACCACCCGGCAGCGCGGGCGCTCAGCTCGACGGCTGCCTCGATGGTCGGGTTGTAGGCGAAGCCGATCCGTTCGATGGTCACCGGCCGATGGCCTCGTCGATCCGCTCGTCGATCTCGGCGCAGCCCGGGCCGGGCGCCAGGTGGACGAGGAACTCGCGGTTGCCCTCCGGCCCGGTGATCGGTGAGGCGAGGACCGCGCGCGTGCCGAGACCGAGATCGCGTGCCGTCGCGACGATGCGCTCGAGGACCTCGCGGTGGACGGCCGCGTCGCGCACGACGCCGTGGTCCGTCCGCCCCCGACCGGCCTCGAACTGCGGCTTCACCAGCGCGACGATGTGGCCGGGAGGGTTCGGCGGATGCGGACGGAGGGTCGTCGCGATCGGTCCGAGAACGAGCGCCAGCGAGATGAACGAGACGTCGACGGTGGCGATGGCGATCGGTTCAGGCAGGCTCGTCGCGGTCAGGCTGCGCGCGTTGGTCCGCTCCATCGACACGACCCGGGGATCGCGCCGAAGCGACTCGGCCAGCTGGCCGCGACCGACGTCGAGGGCATACACCCGGTGCGCGCCCCGCTGCAGCAGGACGTCGGTGAAGCCCCCGGTCGAGGCGCCGACATCGAGCACGACCAGGCCGCGGGGGTCGATGTCGAAGGCATCGAGCGCTGCCGCGAGCTTGTGGCCGCCGCGACTCACATACGGCGCTGTCTCGGCGACGCTGACCGTCGTGTCGGCCGCGATCAGGTCGCCCGGCTTGCGGTCGTGCCGCGCCGCGTCGCCCTCCCCCACCCTGACCGCGCCGGCAAGGACCAGCGCCTGCGCGCGGCTGCGCGTCTCGACCAGGCCACGCTCGACGAGCAGCTGGTCGAGCCGGACGCGCTGGACCTTCGGCGTGGCCTTGGGCTTGGCGGTCGAGGCTGGACTCACCCGCCTATCGTGGCACAGGCGGCTTCACCGGGAATCACGTGCGGGCGAGCGCTGCCCAGGCAGTTTCGGCTCTGGCGCGTTGTCCTGGAGTCGACGGATCTTCGGCCGTCTGCGCCGCGCGGCCCATCCACCCCTTTTGGGGCGCCGCGCAGCAGGCTTCGTCGTCTCTCACGCGACGACACGTCGCGCGCGAGCACAGCATCGGCTCCGAGCTAGCGGCTGGCGCGGCTTCGTTGCCTGTCCGACGACGCTCCCACCTGGCGATAAGCGCCGGTGAAGGCGTGTCTGCTGAGATACGGCGATGCACATCTCCCGAACCATCGTGGAGCGCGAAACGGCCCGGCGGATGCGCCACCTCGGCCTTCAGAACGGCGAGGAGATCCGTCGTCTGCGGACGGATGCCGGCATCTCGCTTGGCCAGCTCGGCACTGTCGTCGGAGTCCACAAGTCACACCTCGCTCGCATCGAGGCCAACCAGGTCCGACCGAGTCTCGAGGTGCTCACCGCGATCGGCGTCGCGCTGGGTGCTGACCTGAGCGTCCGCTACTTTCCCGGCTCTGGACCTCGCATCCACGACCGCTTCCAGGCGCGGATGATCGAGGCGCTTCTTCGCGTGCTCGATCCGCGCTGGCGGGTCGAACTCGAAGTGCCGATCCTCAGGCCCGCGCGGGGCGTGATCGACATCGTCCTCGATGCCCGCGATGAGAACGTCACCGTCGCGGTCGAGGTCTATTCACAGCTTCGACGCCTCGAACAGCAGATCCGGTGGAGCGCCGAGAAGGCTGATGGACTCGCCGAGCGGATGGTCGAGGAACGTCGGCTTGAAGCGGCACCGGCCGTCTCGCGGCTGCTGGTCCTGCGTTCGACCGTCGCCACGCGCGAGATCGCCCGAACGTACGCCGCGACTCTGGCCGCCGCCTATCCCGCGCGAACGCATACGGTCGTCGAGGCGCTCGTGACAGCGACGGCACCGTGGGCCGGATCCGGCCTCGTGTGGATGCACGTCGAC